>NZ_JAUBRK010000025.1:40228-104948 GCF_036701825.1 Microcoleus sp. MOSTC5
AAAATTCACACATTAGGGAGAACCCCCAGATTTATCTGTAGAGTCAAATCTAAAATCTAAAATCTAAAATCTAAAATTGACCAGTGCCGTTGCGATACAAGCCCCAGACAGGATTGGTGGAACTCAAAAAAATTCACACATTAGGGAGAACCCCCAGATTTATCTGTAGAGTCAAATCTAAAATCTAAAATCTAAAATCTAAAATCGACCAGCGCCGTTGCGATACAAGCCCCAGACAGGATTGGTGGAACTCACAAAAATTTAGACATTAGCAACAACCCCCCAGATTCATCTGTAGAGTCAAATCTAAAATCTAAAATCTAAAATCTAAAATCTAAAATTGATCGATCGCACCAGCACTTTCAACAGCAGAGGATAGAATCTTCTGAGGTTAGATAATTTGTGCCAGCACCAGCATAAATATAAGGAGAATAGTTTGAAATACCATTTGGCATTAGGTCGCAAAATAGACCTAGATGGAATTGACCGCGATGCACAACTCGGCAAATGCCCTCGCCACGTCCTGCGGGCCCTCAGAGAGAGCTTAAATGCCACCGTTCACGCCCCGGATGGCGAAGCGATATCGTTGAGTGACAAGCTGCGATCGAAAATTTCTTCTAAACCCGAACATTGGGCCGCCGCGCGCAAATTGTCCGAGCAAGTCAGCAGCGACGACGTGATATTTTGTAACGGCGAGGACATTGGGATTCCAATGGCGGCGGTTTGCGGTCAATTGCCCGATCGCCCGAAAATTGTTGTACATTTCCACAATATCGATCGGCTGCGCGGCCGCGTCGCCCTGAAACTATTTGGTTTGGCTGACAAAATTGACGTGTTCATGGCTTGCGCCAGCCCTCAAACTGACTTCCTCCGCAGTTATTTAGCTTTACCTGAATCCCGGATTTTAGTGCATCTAGACCAGACAGACACCCAGTTTTTCACACCCGGCCCCGTTTCTGGCGAGAAAAAGCGGCAAACGGTTGTTAGTGTCGGATTAGAAAAGCGCGACTACCGACTCTTAGCAGCAGCAACTGCTGACTTAGATGTTGACGTAAAAATTAGCGGTTTTTCTAAAGATGCCAAAGCTTTATCGCAAGCTTTCCCCGATACTATGCCAGAAAATATGTCCCGCAAGTTCTACGAATGGCCGGATTTAGTGCAGCTTTACCGCGATGCAGACGTAATAGCAGTTTGTTTGGTCGACAATAAATATGCTGCTGGAGTGCAGGGTTTGCTGGAAGCAATGGCCTGCAAGCGGCCCGTTGTCATTACTCGGACTCAAGGTATGGTCGATTATTTAGCGGCCCCGGATATTGCCAAAGTTGTAGATGTGGGAGATGCAGCAGGTTTGCGCGAGGCGATCGTCCATTTGCTAAAAAATCCTCAAGAAGCTGAATCTCAAGCGCAGCGGGGCTACGAAATGGTTGTGAACCAGCACAGCAGCGAACCTTATGTCGATGTTTTGGCCCAGAAGCTGCGATCGCTTTAAACTCGTAATATCAGCAACGGGCAGGATGCCCGTTCCACAAAACAGAAACTTGGTTGTGGAACAGGCATCTTGCCTGTTCATTAAAAACTGGTAAAACAGGCCGGAAAGCCTGTTGATTAAAAATCACGACTCGCGTCCACTCGCCCACTTATCCCGCCATTTCACAGTCCCTTCCGATACTAAAACCCAGCGGCGACAAACCAGATTTTCTCGCAGTGGCGACTGTCCTTCCCGTAGCAGCGCATACTTATAAGAAATCAACTTCCCCGCACTTTCATTAAAAGGAATTTCCCCAAACCAAGTATTAGTATTGATATACTCCAACGGGTAACCCTTACTAATATCCCAATTCCCCAATTCAGGACAATCTCCAATCACCACAATTCTTTCCCCAGGCTGAGTTTTAACGCTGTTAAGCTGCGCCCGCACAATAGTTGTCGCCTTAACTCGCTCTCCGACGCGGCTAAAAATCATTACTTCCCGCGCACCCAACTCTAAATTGTACAGCATCCCGTCTTTAACTTCAAACTTGCGGCGCGATAAAACCTCCGTATGCTCTCCATCAGGCAGCTCAGTATCAACCTCTTCAAGTGTAACAGAATTGCCGCGATTCATCGCTACAAACACCACAGAATCGCGATAGCGGCGCACGTAACAATAAACATCAGGAGTTAGATATTTTTGCCACTGACTCCCCATCGAAATAGCTGGATTCAGCCGCCGCAATCCAGACAGCAACCGCACATCTCGGTAAATCGGCGACTCAGTATCCCACTTTTCCATGATCGGGCGGTTGTAAGGGTCATTTCCCCCTTCAGTATCATCGTGCAGATACTGTTCGGTGCCGTAATAAATGCAGGGAATGCCGCGAGTCGTCATAATTAAACCTATCGCCAACCGCAGCATTTCTGGATCGGGATTCAACGACTGAAACCTCGGCATATCGTGGTTGTCAATAAAAGTAATCAACTCCGTCGCCCCGTAGTAGCGGTAATCCAGATCCAGTACATCTTGGACTAAGCTAAATCCCGCTTCAGCACCCTTTCCCAATACTTCTCGAATTGCCACGCACAGACCAAAATCTAAAATAGTCATCCCCGACTCGTTGACAAATTCCACAGAACGATCGTTTCTAGGGTCGCTGTAAATCCATTCGCCAAAAATGAAAACATCAGGTCTGTGTGTTAAAATGTCAGCATTAAATTCCTGCCAAAACCAAATAGGCATATGCTTGACTGTATCAACCCGCAAAGCATCAACACCTCTGTCTAGCCATTGTTTAATTGCTGATTTAATGTAATTGCGGTAGGCAATATTGTTTTCGTTGAAAGTTGCTAAACCGGACAGTTCGCAGTTTTGGACTTGCCATTCATCTTCCCAGTTTCTGACTTCGCCGTAGTGGTGATACCAGTTATCTTTATCGTCGTTAAAGTCAGCTATTTTTACGCCGTCGTCGTAGAGTTCCCCTTTTTTGCCACTAAAATCTGGGTTGCTGTGATTGCAGACAATATCGAGTACGAGTTTCATGTTTCGCTGGTGCAACTCGTATACTAATTTGTCAAATACGGTATCTTTGGTTTCTTGTGTTTGGTTGACAGAAGGATTGTCGCCTTTGGCAATAAAACGAGGATTTAGTCGCTTGAAATCTTTAGTCCAGTAGCCGTGAATCGCAGCTTGTTCGACAAATAATGCTTCTACTTGCTCGAACAGCGGAGTCAGCCAAACTGCGGTAACACCCATATCTTTTAAGTAGTCGAGTTTGTCGATAACTCCCTGCAAGTCGCCGCCCCAATATTTGCCCCAATCTTTGCCTTCTGGATCGTAAAGTTCTGGGTTTGGGCCTTCGTTATTTGTGGGGTCGCCGTCGTAAAAGCGATCGACTACAAGGAAATAAATTGTTTCTTGTCGGAATTCAATGTCTCTGGTGTAGAGGAATTCTAAATCGAGTTCGCTTTCTGGCTTAACTTCTTCTACCAGAGACTCAATTTTTTTGTCTGGTTCGCTAACTTCGTATTGAGAGGAAGTTTGATTGGGACTGACTGGTGTCATGAGATGTATTTTTTTATATTGTAAGATTGGTCAGTTATTCGGAGCTAGAGTCGGAGATTGCTTTCTCCTCTGACTGACTTTTACAGCATCATACGGAATTTACTCGTTTAATGGAATCTTCCTTTAGAGAGAGGGCAGACCCATCCTTAAGCATTAGGTGGATGAGTTAATATTTAGCGTAATTCTCAATCAAAGAGCCAGAGCGTCAAAAACCTGCGCTACCAGGCTCAGCCTGTTAAAGAGAAAAGGTAGAGTAATTTTGCGATCGTACTTTTTACCTTCCTTTAATTCCTCTGGCAAATTTGGGATATCTTCAACTATCAAACCGTTAGTTTGACTGATTGTTTGATTGTCGAGTATATGGAGAAGCTGCCTAGGAATTTCCAGAGCCTTTTCTCTCATTCCCCGTTCCTTTCTTGCTGTATTCATTGCTGTATTCCTTTACCCTTGCTATGCAGTAGTATATAAAATTGGTTTGTAGTGAGGACTTTAGTCTTCATAATCTGAAGGCTAAAGTCCTAACTACAAAGACTGTTTATTACGAGTAATTGAGCGGAATCATATCAGAGGTTGACATGGACATCGTACAGCCTACCGACTACTTATATTCTCTTCTGTCAAATCGACTTGTCGAATCTCTTCTAGCGTCATATCCAAGCATTGCGCGATTTGCTAATCGCTCAATCCTATTGCTTGCAAGCGAGTAATCGCCTCTATTTTAGCCTGCTGCTTTCCCCGCAAAAATTCAGGCGACTCTTGAGGTGACTCACAGATTTCACTGAGCCGAATACCAATGATGCAGATGTGACTTTGGATGGGCGCGTTACCGAACCGGAAAAACTCGTTTACGTTCTCGACAAATGGTCGATCGACTGCCTCAACAAACTTCATCAAATGTTTGACAAGTTTGGTTTAAATTTTGGTGCATTCGATACAGCAGATTGCAGGTAAATAGAGTACACTTAAAATAAGTATAGCAGTAGCAGTAATGAAACCATTACCAATCGAACTTCGAGAAAAAGTAGTCAAAGCCTACGAGCAGGGCAACACATCAATTAGAAAACTAGCTGCTAGATTTGATGTTAGTAAATCTTTTGTCGAGCGACTACTAAAACGCAAACAAATTACAGGAGATATTCAACCCCTCCGTCAAGGTGGAAGTCTCAAAAGTGAGTTGAATAGATACTCAAGCCAACTCTGTGAGCTGGTAGAAAAATATCCAGATAGCACGTTGTCAGAATATTGTGAATATTGGGGTAATATGTACGGGCAATGGGTAAGTCCTAGTACCATGTGCCGAGAATTAAAAAGGCTGGGACTAACTCAAAAAAAAAAGACACTACTCAGTAGTCAAGCGGCAACAGACCGGGTGCAAAAATTAAGAGGAGAATACTGGGAAAACGTGAAGAATATAGCTCCCGAGAACCTGGTTTTTCTTGATGAAATGGGGGTTTTACTCGGTTTGACTAGAAATTATGCTCGCTCACCTCACGGTACGAGAGTATCTGATTTAAAACCATTTTATCGGGGTGCGAAAATCACAGCAATTGGAGCTATTAGTATTAAAAAAGTGTTGGCACTAATGACGATGAATGACTCAATGGATGGCAAAGCATTTGAAGTGTTTATAGAAAAGTTTTTAGTGCCGGAACTTTGGGTAGGAGCGGTAGTAGTAATGGATAATCTGCCAGCAGATAAAATGGCTTCTATTGCACCTATGATTGAAGCAGTTGGTGCAAGTATTATTAACTTATCACCGTATTCTCCCGATTTTAATCCCATTGAATTATGGTGGTCACAACTTAAGTCTTTTCTGCGTAAGTTTTCTCCAGCTACCACAAAAATGATTGATACCTTAATTGCCGTCGCACTAGATTTAATAAATCCTCAACATTTAAAAAACTGGTTTACTAAATGCTGTTACTGTCATCTATAAACCTGCAATCTGCTGTATCATTCGCGACGAGGATGACACCCTCTACTTTATCGAACTCAATCCTAACGGACAGTGGTATTGGAGCGAAATTATCACTAAAATGCCTATGGTTCGCGCAATGGTCGAACTCATCGAAGATTTAGCACTGCAATATCAACAGGATTTAAGTGAGCAACGGCTAAAAAAACAGGATACGCAGAACCCCGACTTCTTTAAGAGCTGCGGGGATCTAAAAGAAGAACATTTTACGTTTAGCTAGAGCGACCTACGTATCCCAAAAAAGATCGATCGCCCCACATCTGCCCAAACCCTAGCTAACTACAGCCACCGCAGACTCTCGCACCTCCGAATGCTCCACCCGGAAAACATTTGCGCTCAGATTAGCAACAATTTGTTTCCCGTGCTGCGTCAGTTCCAAATAGCCGATCGCATCCTTCACGTACCGATAAACCACATTCCAATAAAACTTTGGATAACCATCCCGCAACTCCCCCGGATTCTGATAGCCCAAAACCCGATTCTGCCCAGTCTCTTCAAACTCGTAAAACAGCGCAGCAATCTTTTGCAAATATCGCGGATCGCTCAACTGACCAATTAAATCAGCAGCGCGAACTAAACCCGGATAATTCGCAGTATCTTGATAATCTTCATCCGCAGGAACCGGGAAACGAGTCAGCTCAATATTACGCTTAACCAGCTCAGCATCAATCAGTTTGTGCCCGCCAAAACGCTCGTCAATAAACATTTTTGCCCGATCGACATGATAACGAGTCAAACTCGCATCCGTCGCCCCCGGAGGTAGCTTCACTTGCAAATCCTCTATCCCCGTTGCATACAGTCTCAAATCAGTTCGATCTTGCCGACAAACCCCCTTCACATACCCGATATCGTGACACAGCAAAGCAATGTGGAAATGCAGCCAATGTTCACATAAAACACCACCCTCGCGGATGTGTTTGCCGCGCAGAATCTCCTGTCCTACCAAGGTCACTAAAATAGTGTGTTCCACATTGTGGTAAAGAGCATCGCTATTAGCAATATTTTCCAAAGCCATACTTGCTACCCAAGCAATAATCTCGGCATAGTCATATTTGAACCCGCCGTAGGTATGGCGGTAGCCTTCAATCAGCCGATTTACAAAAGCCTTAATTAGCAGTTCATTTGCGTTAAACATATTCATTTTCCTGTGCCAAAGTAGCTTGTTAAATTATTTTTATAATAATTGTTTTTTCTGTTACCGTTTGATATTATTTTGGGCTGAACCGCGACGATGGATGCCTGCTCCTATTGAGAGGCATCCAGTGCTATTATCAACGATAATGACTTAAATTAGCGATCGCACAACTAGCAGTTTCACGCACCCCGTACACAATTCACATCAATGGCGATCGAGGTATGACACCCCTCAATCAGCAGTACGGCGTTACATCTTCCCCGCATACGTCAGCTAAAAAGGAGAGCGACCGAAAACGCAACCCCACTAATTCTTCATACACAGGATTCAGCTTGCACATAGGCGGTATGTGGAAAAGATGATGTCCCAATAGCTGGATATCTCTCTCAAAAGGACACTGTGCTGGTATAAGTTGGCACAACCACCGAGCTACTTGCGGATCTCCCACTGCAATGCGATCGAGCCACTGTCGCACTGGTTGGACGAGGCGATCGCCAAAACTTAAGTGTTGGCATTGATTTTTAGGAAAAATACTTGTAGTCGAGTTCATAATTAACCTCAGTAATCATTACTAACAAAGAGTTATGAATCACCCTTCTTAATCATCAACCAAACCCGCCGTTGCTCGGGTGACGTGAATTAGTTTTATTCGTGACACTCGTTGACCCAAAATGTGATGCGAAGAATTACCATTTGTGATTTAAAATTTGCAAAAGTGTGAGACAGATCACGCCCCCTGTTCCCTACAGAATGTATATTTAGATAGATGGCAATAAAATATGACAGAATAACTTGTAACCCTCGGTCGCAGCTTCCCCCTTCCATCATCTGCGATATAGTACTCTGTCTACTTACTGATAAAGGTATCAGGCAATGATTCAAGAAAAAAATAGATGTGCCGACCTTGCTCAACGCCGACACACAGATATCATGCTGGAAAAACTTCCTCTAGAAGTTAAAGAGTGGGCCCAAAGCTTGCCTTGGAACCAGCGGCGCTATGTCTTGTCCCTCTGCTACATCTTGTGCGCATCTACTCCCGACTTGCAAGCAGAATTTTTAGATGATTACACAGCAGACGGTTTAGTCTCAAAAATGTTTGAAGATGTAGATACTCTACACCGAGTCAAAGAGTATTTAATCAGATTTAGAGTCAAAAAAGAATTAAACGAATCAGATTTAAGAAGCTACATCAAACAATTTTATATTCACTCAGCTCAACAAGCGTGCCGAAAAACTGACCAATATTTAGAATCTGCACTCCGCTTCGTCTTGAGTACAGAAGAACGCAATAATGTTTTTAACTACATTTTGGGCTTTGAATTTATTAAAATCGTGTTTCAAATGACTTGGTTGCAACACGAAAGATTAGCGAGACTGCAAAAAAATCAGTCGCAGTTTATTGAAACCTATATCAAGCCGATTCAACACGCACACAAAATTAATGCCATAATTGTACCTAAAGATGAGAGAATATTTTTTGCCAGACGCGCCTATTACGTTCAACAGCCTAACATTTCTTACAAAAAACTGATTGAGTTAGTCATGGCCACTTTTACTACAGAAATGGTTACTTACTGCGGATTTTCCATCAGCCTCCACGCTCAATCTCTGCGTTTTGACTGCGATTACATTTACGATCCAGAACCTGAAGAAGAAAGATTTCCTACTGACTTGCAATTTATTCATTGAATTTACGCAGTAAGGTGCCCAGGGATCGGTGCATCCTACGTTGCTTTTTTCTCTTTACTTTTACTTGGGCGTTACGCAAAGGATAGTTTTTTAAGCATTGGGGTTCTAGCCTGCTGGTTAAAACCTGGCTTTTAAGCCGGATTTGATATAAAAAGGATAGCTATATCAATTAAGCTTCCGCTTGCATTTCTTCAATTTCAAACCAGCTAACTATCACTCCCGCTAGCGGAATAGCCAGAAATATGCCTAAAAGTCCTGCCGATCTTGCGCCTACTAACAGTGCAAAAAACACCACTACCGGATTGAGGTTAAGCGAATTTTGCATGAGTCTCGGATGAATAAAGTTGTCTTGAATTTGCTGCAAAACAATGCAAGCTGCCAAGACTTTTAAAGCTAGCCACACATTTTGAGACAATACAATAAAACACACTAAGCTAATTCCCAGCGTGGCTCCGATCCCCGGAACTAAATCAAACAATCCGATAATAAATGCTAAAATTAAAGGAAATCTCACATCTAACAGCAGGAAAATTACAAAGCTTGCTGTTGTCAAAAATAACATTAAGAGAATTTGTGCCTGAAAAAATCCTAAAAAGTTTCGCTCTATTGTTAAACTTAAACGCCTGTGCAGGTGTCGGGGTATAAATTTGAGAACCAACAGCCAGAGCCTCTCTCCATCAAGTAACATGAAAGAAGCCACCACCATAATTAATATTAAATTCAATAAATTGGTTAAAAATACTTGTAAAAAAGCAATACTCGAAACAACTCCAGCCAAAGCTTGATTTCGCAGTTGTTCCTCAATAACTCGCAGATTAACTTGCAGGTTTCTCGCACGTAGGAATGCTTCGATGCGCTCCGACAGAGGCGCCAGAGCATTCACAAATTCAGTCATGCTGTCAATTAATTGCTGCCCTTGAGATAAAAGAGTGACGCCTACGGTGACGGTGAGACCGCCAAAAACTAAAATGGTGAGCAAGACAACGAAGGCGACAGCTAAACTTCGCGGTAAAAATCTCTGGAGAGTTCGCACCGGATAGTTGAGCAAAAAAGCCACGAGTGCAGCAATCGTGAAAACCGCGACAGCAGTTTCAAAGTAAGCTAAAAGTTGCAGTCCAGCCCAACCTGTAGCAAATAAAAGCAAAAACCGGACTAAGACTAAATTGCTTAGCATATTCCAAAAATTGGGAGGAGTTCTTTCTTGCTCTTTCACAGGGATTTTTAGGGGTTAATATTAGCTAAAAAATATTGCAGAGTGATCTTTTAGAATCGCACTAAAGATATATCTGTGGCTATCCCCCTCAAGGCAGAAAAGAGCTGTCGAATCAAGAAGGAAGACGGGAGAAGGAATAGGGAAGAGGAAAGAAGGAAGAGGGGAGAAGGAATAAGCTAGAAGAAAGGCAGTAGACAGTGGGAAGGCAGCAGGCAGAAGCTAGAAAAAAGGCTGTAGGCAGTGCTTTCTCACTTCTGTCAGAGGCAGGGGTGTGTTCTCTTCACCATAAGGGCGATCGCGAATGCCGAATAAAACACGCCCGCGATCGCACAAAAACTCTTTCTGACTCTAAAACCGCCTCGTAAACTCTTTGCGATGGCAGTATTTGTCGCGGCAGACCGATCGCAAGTAACACACAAACGCTCAAATTTGCTGGCGTCGAAAAACTCGGTTTCCGTGTCAGCCGCGAAAAATTTCAACTATGCCTCGTGGAAGATAGTATGAACAGGTCAATTTTTGGGATACTAGAAACTAGCACTCAACTTAGCTGAGGAACAAACGTGCTGCTATCAAAAGGCTTTGAAGTAGAAATGTATACCGGCACTCCCGAAGGTGAGGTGGTCGGTCTCTCCGATCGCATAGTTGCCGATCTAGAGGGATTTGTGCGGGAGCCTGATAGCCGCAATGTGGAGTACACGACCGCCCCGCTGTGCAGCTACGATCGCCTGCTGTGCGCCTTAGTCAAGCCGCGAGTCCGGCTGCGCGAGTATCTCAAACAATTGGGCGACTATACCTTGCTGCCGGGAAGTACCTTGTCTCTCGGGGGGAGCGATCGATTTTACAGATCCGATCCCAACAACCCCTACCACACCTACATCGAGCAAACCTACGGCACCAAAGTCGTCACCGCCAGCATTCACATCAACATCGGCATCTCCCAACCAGAACTGCTGATGCGCGCCATCCGCCTCGCCCGCGTCGAAGCACCGCTTTACCTTGCCATGAGCGCCTCTTCCCCCTTCCTCGACGGCGAAGTCACGGGCTATCATTCCACTCGGTGGGGTTTGTTTCCCAAAACTCCCGCCATCGTCCCCCTGTTTGAAAGTCACAGACATTACATCCAGTGGACTGAAGAACAGCTAGAACTCGGTACCATGCAAAACGTCCGCCATTTGTGGTCTGCAGTGCGCCCAAATGGCGATCGCCGACCCTACTGTCTCAACCGCCTGGAACTGAGAATTTGCGACCTCGAAGTAAATCCTCTGGCTTTGTTGGCGATCACTGCCTTACTAGAAGCTCGCATTTGGCAGATGATGGAAGACCCCAGCTTAGACCCCTTAGAACTCAGCACCTTACCCGCGGCTACCCGCAACCAAGACTTAGTTGCCCTCACAGACGCCAACGAAATTGCTGCATCCCGGCAAAGTTTGGATGCCGAACTCACCCACTGGCAAGACGGCAGAACTATTCTGGCACGAGATTGGATTGAGGAAATTTACCGAGAAGTCTGGCCGATCGCCAAAAAACGAGGCTTTAGCTGCTTTCTCTCGCCTCTCAAAAAGATTCTCCGGGAAGGTAACACCGCCCAGCAGTGGTTGAAGCTGCACGAGGGCGGTTCGGACACCCGCAGTATTATTCTGCAAGGGATTAATGGCATGGCTCACCAAGAATGGGAGCTCGAAGACAACTTGTGCGCCCAGTTAGTTGCGTGAAGTACCCGCCGTTATTATAAGGGGGGCTTTCACTAGCCCCCTGGCTATGCGTACTCAGCCAATAATACAAATAGCCGGAACCTCGCAAAAAAGTTGCAGAGCGACGCCCAAAAAGCAATCAGAATATTTAATCAATGGAGCTCGACAAAGGTTATAAATAAAAGCTATAGGTATATCTACCTTTGGATAGTTCTATAAATTTCCCACTTCCTGTATTTACTGCTTTTAATTAGCTTCATGCCCCAACTTGTCTTGATTCACCCGCAAATCCCCCCGAATACTGGCAATATCGCCCGCACTTGCGCTGCCACAGGCACGGAACTGCATTTAGTTGGCCCCCTGGGGTTTGAAATTAGCGATCGCTACCTGAAACGGGCCGGCTTAGATTACTGGCCTTACGTCAATCTCCACTGTCACGAAGACTTAGCGGCTTTTCTGGCCTGTCGGCAGCAGCGCGGGGGACGATCGATCGGATTCAGCACTGGCGGGCGATACAGTTACGCGCAATTCCAATTTCATGTCAGCGACTGGCTGATGTTTGGCTCGGAAACTGTAGGCATTCCCCAATTCGTCTTAGATGCCTGTGACGCCACAGTTTTTATTCCTATGAGCCAGCCTGGAGTCAGGAGTTTGAACCTCTCCGTCAGCGCCGCTGTAGGTTTATTTGAAGCTAAACGACAGTTGGGCGAGCTGGGATAAATCATTATCAACACATAAATATATAGATATTTAATAGCTGCCGGAGGCTGCCAAATCTCGTTTTTTATATAAGAAATTTGTATCAAAGCAGTGAAAATCTAGATAGCTGAGATTAATATATTTTATTCATTCAAAAACAGATTGTTATCAGCAACACCAAATTACTCGCAAGATCATTCAGCAACAAAAACAGAGGATTTTAGCGATTTAGGGCGTCAGCGAGCACCAGCTTGGGTCTGAACACTATATCTAGTAAATATACGGTTGTAGCCTGTCCGGAAATTAGCATAAAGTCGGATAATAGGTAAGAGTTCAGAGCCTTACCGGAACGAAGATTTTATGTATTCGTTCCAGCTATTGCAGTGTAAGGGTTTTGGGGTTAATTGCAGCAGGTTTGACCGAGAATTTCAAAATTTCTGACGGTTTGAGCTTGTCTAAATTAAAAAAGCAAGGTAATCTGGCCTAAGCATGATAGCTGTCAACAATCAGAATATTTTTGCTTGTTGATTTAAATTCAGCGTCATGCGATCCCCTTGAGTGTTTCCAAGGACAGTTAGCGCTTCTCAGTAGGAGGTCGTTTTTTTGAAACGAACATATCCCCAAATCAAGCCTGTTCAGGCTAGTGAAATCGACAAAGACGGTTCTGCGGAACCGTCCAAACAGACAACGCTCAGCACAGGCAGAGTTCGCTCTCTCGCCACGATCGGGCTGGCAATATCGGTAGGTGCTTCTGGCATTCTGCTACCGAGAAATGGAGACAGCGCTCGCGCGTCTGAACTCGCACCGACATCTGAATCCACCGCTGAAGTACAGCCAGTCTCGGCCAACGGGCCCGCTACCTCCGCACAAGTTGATGGTTCCAGGGCCGAACAGCCCGGACCGCCTTCTGACCCAGTGACGGTTAATGTGCAGCAGGGGCAAAGCCTTTGGGATCTGTCTCGGGATTATGAAGTTGAACCGTTGGCACTAGCAACTGCTAACGACATCAAACCCGATACCCTACTCCAAGTTGGTCAAGAACTGACAATTCCTATGGCTCCGGGAGCCGCGCCACAACAGAACGCCGCCGACTCCGCCGTGGCTTCGCTAGAGCGCGCAGCGGCGGTCAATCCCGAAGAAAAGTTAAATCTGGCTGGCTCCGAGCCGTTGGATAGTTCTGCCCTGACAGCGCAGCCATCAACCGCAGCGACCCCGCTGGTCACGGCGGTACCGGAACAAAGTTCGATCGACATCCCGAACGCAGACGGGGCGATCGACAGTTTGAAAAAACAGGAAAACCGCACCACAGAATCTGGTCGGGCCCTGTTAGGGTATGAAGGGGGAGCAAATTTATCTACACCTGCGGCATCTTTGCCGGAGTCAGCACCGACGCTGGCATCCCCCGGCTCTGCAACTCAGACAACTATTCCCGATCTCGGGACGACACCTGTAATTCCCAATGCCGGGGTCGGTCAAGCAACATCGCCCGATCGAGCATTCGAGTCAATTGAACAGTCTCTGGCAACACCGAGTTTGCCTTCGGCTGTGCTCGTCACCCCTGCAGGAAGTACCGCCGCGCCGGCTGGGGTACTCTACAGCGTGCGTCCGGGAGATACGCTAGATGCGATCGCCAAAGGTCACGGCGTATCACCCAAAGAGCTGATCTCTGCCAACAAGCTCGGCAACCCCAACTTGCTGAACGTCAATCAACGGCTGAAAATTCCCCAAGTTGGGTTAAATAATCCAGCGGTGCAGGCGGCAGCCTCTTATTCTGCCTCCAACTCTACATCTGTATGGTCTGCGGCTTCGGTTCCCGCATCTTTGAACCCCAGCTCGTCTACCCCGGAAATAGCCAGTGCTGGCGTTGGATCGCCCGCGTCCACAGTGCCGGTTGTCTCTCCCCTGGCGAACTTGGAAGGTCTGAACAATATTTCAGCGCCGATGGTTCCCCAAATTAATAGCATTCCGCTAACTCAAGTTTCCCAAACCATTAGCGACCCCGGGAAGCTGGATCTTCAAGGCGAACCAACCTTTACAGGTGCAGTTGATACCAGTGCCCTGCCAATGCCAGCCAGTGCAACTGCTACCGCTATCGCTACGGGAGAATACCCGCAGCCGATCGGCTTCGTGCCAAATACTAGCGCCCAGGCTTCAAATGCCTATGCAACTAGCGCTTTACCAGAGTCGAATTCGGAGGCTCTCCCTACCGCAGAAGCTCTCAACCCTTATTCCGAACGCTTGAGGGCAGAAGTTGTCAGGCTGCGAGAGGAATATCGTGCCTCGCGCAATTCGATCGGCGCCAATGCGGTGTCCCTGACTCCAACGGACGGGCCCTCGGTCAACGCGTCTGAGGATATGCCAAGTGTAAATCCATATCTCTACACCCCCGACTATACTGAGGCGGTGCAGAATGAAATCAGCAGACCGCCATCGAGAGCCTGGTCTGAGCAGGTTCAGAAGCAGCAGCAAGAGCGTTTAGACCCCGCTCGCGCAGCGGAACTGCAACCGATCAACCTGACGCCGACCTCTGCTCAGCAGCGGCCTGTGGTAGCAACTGCTCCTATGGGGGCCGACGGTTACGATCCCCTAAGCAACCCGTCTTTGGGACGCATGGTTTCTCCAGAACTGCCTCCGCTTTCGAGCCCTGAGACTTATCTGCCTAACGGCAAACAGTCGGCTAACGGGTTTATTTGGCCGTCTAAGGGCGTTCTGACTTCTGGCTACGGTTGGCGCTGGGGACGGATGCACAAGGGAATTGATATTGCAGGGCCGATCGGCACGCCAATTGTGGCAGCATCTGACGGGGTGGTTACCTATGCTCAGTGGAATGACGGCGGCTACGGGTATCTGGTGGAAATTACCCATGCAGACGGCACTGAGACTGTCTATGCGCACAACAGCCGGATTTTGGTGCAAAAGGGTCAGAAAGTCGCTCAAGGGGAACAGATTTCCGAAATGGGCAGCACGGGCTTTAGTACCGGGCCGCACTTGCACTTTGAAGTCCATCCCGCCGGACAGGGTGCTATCAATCCAATGGCTTTTCTGCCCGACGATGCGTCCAGCGCTTCTCGGTAACGACTGGTCGGAAGTTATGGGTTTTGAATGATTACCAAAACTCATAACTTTTACTAGAAGTTATTAGAAATAGTGTTGTTTTAAAAGAAGACATAGTTCGCCTTAGCGTGCTACGATAGTAAATCGTGAACTAGATTTGGCTCAGTGGCGCAGTGGTTAGCGCAGGGGACTCATAAGCCCAAGGTCGCAGGTTCAAATCCCGCCTGAGCCATTATTTTATCAAAAAAACCGCGCTCTCAAAATTGAGAGCGTGTTTTTTTGATTTCTCTACAACATACTTGTAGTCGTTATGAGTATGATATATTTGTAACAGTTCGTAAAAAAGGAAACAAAATCTATGACCAGTGAATGCCTCCGGGTTGGTCAAGCTGCACCCGATTTCGCAGCAACAGCCGTAGTGGATCAGGAGTTCAAGACAGTTAAGCTGTCAGACTATAAAGGCAAAAAGTATGTAGTCCTGTTCTTCTACCCCTTGGACTTCACCTTTGTGTGCCCGACTGAGATTACAGCATTTAGCGATCGCTTCGAGGACTTCAAGAAAATCGATACCGAAATCCTCGGCGTCTCCGTTGACAGCGAATTCTCTCACCTGGCTTGGATACAAACAGACCGCAAATCAGGCGGTGTCGGCGACCTCAACTATCCCTTAGTTGCTGACCTCAAAAAAACAATTAGTTCTGACTACAACGTCCTCGACCCAGAAGCAGGGATTGCCCTCAGAGGTCTGTTCATCATCGACAAAGAAGGCATCATCCAACACTCTACTATCAACAATCTTGCCTTCGGCCGCAACGTGGACGAAACTCTCCGCACTCTGCAAGCTATCCAATACGTCCAGTCTCACCCCGATGAAGTTTGTCCCGCCGGCTGGCAGCCCGGTGACAAGACTATGACTCCCGATCCGGTCAAGTCTAAGGTATTCTTTGCTGCGGTTTAAGCACATTCTATTTGTACGGACACGGCGCTGCCGTGTCCGTACCCGCAGAGGCATTCATTGTAACCGGATTTTTAATTACCAATTAGCAATTAGCAATTACGCAATTAGGAAATATGCTGACTTCTACTAATTTTAGCGGCTTGTTAAATCAGCGGTTTTTCCAAAATTTATTGCCTGTTCCGGCGACTAATGTTCTGAAGCTTGGACATAGGACGCCAGATTTTGAATTGCCGGATATTAATAATGGCAAGTTGGTACGGCTGTCGAATTATCGGGGCGATAAGCCAGTAATTCTGGCTTTTACGCGGATTTTTACTGAAAAGCAATATTGCCCTTTCTGTTTTCCTCACATTAAAGCTTTGAATGAAAACTGGGAAAAATTTGCCGATCGCAATATAGAATTATTGATGATTGCCAGTACCGACGATCGCCAAAGCCAAATAGTGGTTAGAGATTTAGGCTTGAAAATGCCTCTGCTGTCCGATCCCGGCTGTCAAGTGTTTCGGGCTTATCAAGTCGGTCAGGCTTTGGGTGCTCCTTTGCCCGCTCAGTTTGTTTTGGATGCAGAGGGAAAACTCCTCTTCAAACATTTGTTTTCTTTCATAGACCACAATGCTAGTGTGGACACTTTGCTGCAATATGTCGATCGGTAAGAAGATCGGTGCCGTGTCCTAATTCGGAGTTTCTAACCGCTGATGCACGCTGGTGTAGGCGCATCAGCGGGATTTTTGCATGGGTTGACACTGGCTGCTACAGCTTTTTAGTTATAAATACTTATTGTGCCAATTGGGATGGCGGAATGTGGTCATGTTCGCTCGACATTAATTTAGGCTATAGCTTGAAGGTACCTAGTACAAGTTTAAGCCGATGTCGTCTCCCAAAGGTCGATCGAGCAAAATTGAATTGAGCGTCTTAGCGTCGCATCCTGAGTTGTTGACAGGTTTAGAAGCGTGGCTGCGGCTGGGTTTGCTTTCGCCCGCCGAGGTTGAGCAGTTGTGCCGGCAATATTTAGTCTGCCCGCTCAGAGATCCCGCTGTAGATATTTCTGAAATTGAGGGCCCGATTACTCCTGTGAACGAGCCAAAAGTACCTGCCTTATCAACGCCTCAAGCATTACCTAGCAGCAGAGAAAGCGTTGCTACGCCTACAGAAACTACTCAAACCCCTAATTTTATCGCTCAAATTTTGCACTCGCTAATGGCAGAAATTAGCGTGGTGTGGCTGTTGTTTTTAGGAGTGTTCATGGTAGTTGTCTCCTCAGGAGTCTTAGCTGCCAGTCAATGGGAAAGATTTCCTGCTGCCGGACAATATGGAGTTTTGTTAGCTTATACTTTAACTTTTTGGGCGATTAGCAGTTGGGCAAACAGACAGCAGAATTTGCACTTGACTGCTCAAACTTTGCAAGAAGTGACGCTGTTGCTAGTGCCGATCAATTTTTGGGCAATGGATACTTTTGGATTGTGGCGGTATCCTTGGGACTGGGCGGTAGCAATCGCAGCGGCACTTATTTTGAGTTGGATAACTGCCCGGATTATAAAAGATCAATATCAAAGCTTTTCAGGAAAAAACATCGCTCGATCTATCGCCCTAAATCACTTGGGATTGAGTTATTTGCACTGGGGGTGGGGAAGTGCTGGCTTTTCCCTGGCTGCGGTTTATTTAGGTACAGTGGGAACTGCTGCTGCTACAGTTTATCAAGTTCAGCAACAACGATTGCAATCTATCCAACGCGCGGGAAATACTGAAACATTCGCCGCTGCTTTCAGTTTGAGCAGAGATTTTCTGACTTACAAAAAAGCGGCTTTAGTAGCTTATTCCTTAGGAATTTTACTGGGTCGGGCGATATTTGTCAAGGATGTAAATATCGCTGAAATGGGTTTAGCTTTGGGAATCTGCGGCGTGCTTTTAGCATGGCTGGATTGGCAGCATCCCCTCGCATCTGGGACTATCAAAAACAATAGATCCGACCAGCCAAATCCCAGCAACTTTTTTAACTGGCAATTAGCGGGAATGGGTTTGGTGGGTTTGGGATACCTGGTTTGTTTTCGCGACATTCCGCTACAGGCGATCGCAGTTAGCGGATTGGCTCTTTGGTTTTTTTATAATCGTTTAGTGCGGTTTTGGCAAGAGTTTGATTTGCTAATGCTTGAGGCGGTGGGGCTTCAGAGTATTTGGCTGTTTTGGCGAGTGCTTCCTTTAGGGATTAAAACACAATTTGTTGCATTTTTAACTCAGCTTACAAACTCTCAGCAAACTCCTTGGGCTTTTTGGGGTGTTCTGCTGTTGCCTTATTTAATTTTAATGGTAAGTGCGGCGCAGTGGCTCTACCGCCAGCGAAAGTTTCAACTTGCCCGTTTTGGGGAAAACCTTGCTCTCGGTTTGGGAAGCGTTTTAACTGTTATTAGTTTAGTCAATCCGTTTTGGCGATCGCTCAATTTATTAGTCTCTACTTTAATTTTAGGTTGGATCACTTGGAAATACGTAATTCCCGATAATTCCCGGCGAGTTTCGAGACCGGCTTCTGCGGCTGAACAACAGGGGAATCCGGCAATTTTGGTTCCCATAACTCACATTACGAGTTTAGGCGCGATCGCTTCGGCAATTGACTTATTTTTCCCAAACCTGACACCAAATATTTGGTCGGCAATATTATTAATATTCATGGCGAGTGAATGGGTATTTTTTGTCGGGATGAAAACGGCAAATTCCCGAGAAAACTCTGCATTTTTCCGCTGGCACACTGCATGGTTCCAAAGTTCCTGGTATTTGGGCTTAGTATTAGCAGGATTCAGCTTTATCTTGTTGGAAAATTATGTGCTTGGGGGTATTGCCACTCACCGCCCTCAGTGGAGTTTGCTCTGGCTGGCGACTCCTTTGGCTTTGACTGCTGTTGCTAAATATACTGAGGTTCCTCACAAACAAGTTGCCAGTACCTTTAGTACGATCGCCTTAATATTCGCACAATTTATAATTTTTATTTTTCCGGGATATCGGTTAATTGGTCTGGGTTTGGCAGCCGGATTAATGTTGGTCAATACTTACTATTTAGTCGAGATACCAGCGGCTGTAATTGGAGTGGGGTTTGGCTTGAGTTTCGTAGCTGCGGCGAGCGATCAATTAGGTTTTGTGTCTGGTTGGGATTGGGGAATTGCCGGGGCGATCGCTATTTTGTGTCTGTGGTTGCTTCGCAGCATGATTGTTCGTTTTTCCAGGAGTTTACCTGAGCCTTTTCCATTAGCTGAAATTTACGAGCGAGCTTTAGATGGGTGGGCAATCTTACTTGCAGGCTTGCTGTTAACAACTATTACTTTTTATTCCTATGAACTATACGCAGGCAGTACCTTGAGTTTTCCGCCCTCTACTGAAGTTTTGGCTGCTATTTTGGTGATAATGGCTGCGATAATTTTCCGAAGTTTACGCCAACTTTCCCCTCTGGCAATTTATGCTGTGGCTTGGAGTTTGGAGTTGTTGACAGCAGTCGGTTTGAGTTTTGTCGATCGCACTACGATTAATTTGGCAGTTGCTAATATTGCTCTCGGATTGTTTACTCAATTGTTGGGGGATTGGTGGCGGCGGCGCCACCCCGATCGAACAAATTTACCTAGCATTCATTTTATACCTTTGGTTTACGGGGTATTGGGTTTAACTTTCCGATCGCACACTTTGACGAATTGGACTGGTTTAACTGTGTTGGGGGCGTCTTTAATTGCGATCGGCATTGGTAGGCGGGAGCCAGAATTCAAACCTTTGGTTTATTTGGGGTTAATTGGTGTGTCCGTTGCTGCTTACGAATCCCTACTCTATCAACTTTTTCAAACACCGGGAGGAGCTTTTGGCGACGGTTTAATTGTCCTGGCAACTCTCGGCACAGCTTTAACATATATCTATCGCATTTTATCTCCTTGGCTCAGCAATTATTTACATTTAACTAATGCAGAGTTAAAAATATTTGCTCACCTGCACTGGGTTTTGAGCAGTTTGCTGCTAATTTGGGCTTCTGCCGACGATATTAAGTCCGGCCTAAATTTAGGATTAGTCACTGGTGCTTTATTAGTTCAATATGCTTTCTTGCAAGGGCGAAATAATCTCGATCGCCAATGGGGAGAAATTTGGATTTACTTGGGCTGGCTAGAAGCCTTTGGCATCCGGCTTTATTGGATCAATACGCCTTTAGTTAAGTATATTTCCGGGCCGCTGGGGCCTTGGAAAGTTGCCCTCGCTTCTCTATTAGCTTATTTCATTTACATTTTGCCTTGGGACAACTGGGGTTGGTCAAAAAAACCTTGGCAGGTAATTGCTTCGCTGATTCCAATAGTTACTATTTTGGAAAGTCCGGCTAAGTTTTATCCGATTAGCTTGCTGATAGCTGCTACCTTCTATTTTTTCCTGGCTTGGGAAAGGGAGGAAGTTCGTTTTACCTATGTGAGCGTGGCGATAATTGACTGGATAATGCTGCGGTGGTTCTGGCAAATAGGATTGACTCAGCCAGAGTTTTATGTTACTCCTTTAGGATTTTCTTTACTTTACATTACTCAGTTCGATCGCACTCTCAAATTACCAGCAGAAAAACCGCTGCGCCACACTCTGCGAATGCTCGCAACTGCGCTGATTTGCGGGATACCTCTTTTGACTCAGCAAAGCCACGGTTTAGTTGCGGGAGCTTTGAGTTTGGTGGCTATTGCAGCGGGTTTGGCGCTGCGAGTTCGGGCATTTTTGTTTGTGGGAACGGCTGTATTTTTAATCAATGTTTTCTATCAGTTGGTGGTTCTAATCTTCGATTATCCGCTGATTAAATGGGCGATTGGTTTGGCTTTTGGGATTGTGTTTATCTGGATTGCTGCTACTTTTGAAACTCGGCGCGATCGCATTTCTGCTTTCGTGCAGCATTGGGTTGAGCAATTGCAATCATGGGATTAGATTCATCGATAAGTTGCTTTTTTTTACAGGTATTATTAAATGAAAAACCCGGTTTCTCGGAGAAACCGGGTTTTTCATCAACAGTATTTATCCGTTGGTAGAGTGCATTAATGGCTCAATGCAAATTCGGGCAATTTCGGCTCAGATGAACCATCGGGCACTACCTTAACCTGACCGTTTTCATCCACATCAACGATCGCCTTTTGGCCTTCTTTCAGCTTCCCAGACAGCATTTCCTCAGCCAGTACATCTTCCAACAACCGCATGATTGCGCGGCGCAAAGGTCGAGCACCATAGCTGGGATTGTAGCCTTCTGTAACTAACATATCCTTGAACCGATCTGTCACCGACAAAGTAATACCCTGTTCGGTTAAGCGGCTGAAGACTTGCTGCAACATAATGTCCGCAATCTGCTTCACTTCTTCCCTGTTCAACTGGCGGAAGACGATAATCTCATCCAAGCGGTTGATAAATTCGGGACGGAAAAACTGTTTCATTTCTTCGTTTACCAAGCTGCGAACGCGGTTGTACTGCGCGTCTGCGGCACTTTCAGTAAACTCGAAACCGAGACCGCCGCCGCCTTTTTCAATCACTCGCGAACCGATGTTTGATGTCATCACCAGCAGCGTATTCTTAAAGTCTACTGTCCGACCTTTCGCATCGGTCAAGCGGCCGTCTTCCAAGATTTGCAGCATCATGTTGAAGACATCCGGGTGAGCTTTTTCGATTTCGTCGAACAAGATGACCGTGTAAGGACGGCGCCGGACTGCTTCTGTTAGTTGGCCGCCTTCATCGTAGCCAACGTAACCCGGAGGCGAACCGATGAGTTTAGAAACCGTGTGGCGTTCCATGAATTCGGACATATCTAACCGAATCATGGCTTCTTCGGAACCGAAGAAATAAGTTGCCAGGGCTTTTGTAAGTTCCGTTTTGCCGACGCCTGTGGGGCCGGAAAAGATGAAACTGGCGATCGGGCGATTGGGATTTTTCAAGCCTACTCGCGCGCGGCGGATAGCCCGAGAAACTGCGGTGACAGCTTCTTCTTGACCGATCAAGCGCTGGTGCAAAGTATCTTCCATGTGCAGCAGCAATTCCGATTCTGATTCTGTCAGCTTGCTGACCGGTACTCCCGTCCAATTAGCCACGATGTGAGCGATGTCTTCTTCGGTGACGATCGGAGAAGTTTTGAGTTGGCTTTTGTTGATCGTAGCTTCGGCGATTTCGGCTTCAATTTCTAATTCGCGATCGCGCAATTTTCCAGCTTTGTCGAAGTCTTGCTCGCGCACTGCTGCATCTTTTTCTTTTGTTACTGCCGGCAGTTGCTTTTTGAGATCTTTAACTTCGGGCGGGGTTTGTGAATTCATCACGCGGACGCGGGAACCTGCTTCGTCAATTAAGTCGATCGCCTTGTCTGGCAAAAACCGATCGTTAATGTACCGGTCTGACAGTGTGGCCGCTGCTTCTAAAGCTGCGTCGGAAATTGTCAGTCTGTGATGCTGTTCGTAAGCCGATCGCAACCCGTACAATATTTCTATTGTTTCAGCCACGCTCGGTTCGCCGACTTTGATCGGTTGGAAGCGGCGTTCTAAGGCAGCGTCGCGCTCGATGTGTTTGCGATATTCGTCCAAGGTAGTTGCGCCGACACACTGCAATTCGCCTCTGGCAAGGGCTGGTTTGAGCATATTGGAGGCATCCATGCTACCTTGGATTGCGCCTGCACCGACTAAGGTGTGAATTTCATCGATTACCAGAATGATGTTGCCGGCAGCACGAATTTCGGCCATGATTTTCGTCAGGCGTTCCTCAAATTCGCCTCGGAACTTGGTACCAGCAATCAGCGAACCCATATCGAGGCTGATTACTTGTTTGTCTTCTAAAATTTCCGGGACGTTTCTATTAACAATCCGCTGGGCTAGGCCTTCGGCGAGGGCTGTTTTGCCGACTCCCGGTTCGCCTACTAACACTGGATTGTTCTTCGTGCGGCGGCCGAGCACTTGGATCACGCGCTCGATTTCATTTTCGCGCCCCACGACAGGATCGAGTTTGCCGGCTGCGGCTAACTTGGTCAGGTTGGTGCCGAATTCTTCTAAAGTCGGGGTTTTGCGATCGCCGCTATCTCCCCTGCCTCCGGGTACCGCCGCCACTTCTCCCACGGCACGAATTACCTGCGTGCGGACTCTCTGGCGATCGATCCCCAAGTTTTGCAGCACCTTCCCCGCCACCCCTTCGTCGTCTTGGATCAGCCCAAGCAGGATGTGCTCGGTGCCGATGTAATTGTGGCCTAACTGCCGCGCTTCGTTAAGCGCAGTCTCAAAAATGCGCTTGACGCGGGGCGTAAAAGGAATTTCCGGCGGGAGGAACCCGGAACCCCTACCGATGATATTTTCGATTTCATTGCGCGCCTCTTTCAAGTTGAGGCCCATATCC
Source organism: Microcoleus sp. MOSTC5 (assembly GCF_036701825.1). Taxonomy (NCBI): domain Bacteria; kingdom Bacillati; phylum Cyanobacteriota; class Cyanophyceae; order Oscillatoriales; family Microcoleaceae; genus Microcoleus; species Microcoleus sp. MOSTC5. The sequence continues at coordinate 63,525 of NZ_JAUBRK010000025.1, forward strand.
AGTAATACTTTTGCAGCGATGCCAGTGCCTTCGCCGACGAGTCCCAGGAGGATTTGCTCGGTGCCTACAAAATTGTGGCCGAGGCGCCGCGCTTCCTCTTGGGCTAGCATGATTGCTTTAATGGCTTGTTCTGTAAAGCGTTCAAACATATTTTTTCTATCCTACTGTCTTGGCGAGGGCTGTATCGCTGCTGGTAAGGAGCGATTTGGAACACTACACAAATTATAGATGTAAATTTTTGTGTATTTCCTTCTCTAACAATGTATCTTGCTAAGGGAGGAGGGACAGTGGGGAGAGCCGAATAGTAGGGGTGTGGTTGCCGTCCGCTGTCGGTGGAATATTAATTGAGAATAATAGTAGCAAAATGGCTTGATTCCATTAATAATATCATTTTATGTATAAATTATATTCTTGTTCGAGTAAATAAAGCTTGATTTTTGTTGGCATAAGTACATGGTTGAATTAAGCATATAACAGTTGCCATGTCAAGACTTTTGACGGTTGCCATGTCAACACTTTTGACGGTTGAGGGTGGTCGTGCCGTCAGCCAACAGCCAACAGTCAACAGCCAACAGCGACTCGAATCAGATATATTTTCAACTCTGAGGAGAACTCAATGCAATTTCTCTCGCAATACCAAATCCACTGCACTCTCCACGAAGGTAGCGAAACGATTATTTATCGAGGGAAAATCCCCACCCACCAGGAGACAACCGTACTCAAAATCCTGAAAGCTGAATATCCCACCCTCGATGCAATTACCCGGATCAAGCACGAGTATCGCATTCGCGAACATTTAGACCATCCGGGCCTAGTTAAAGTCATTAGCCTAGAAACCTTTGACAACCGTCTCGGCTTGCTTTTGGAAGACTTTGAGGGCGAATCTCTCGATCGCCTGATGTCGAGACAAAAGCTCGAAGTCATCACCTGTTTGAGGTTTGGTATCCAACTCATAAAAGCCTTAGAATATCTGCACCTTCAAAAAATTATTCATAAAGATATTAAGCCTAGCAATATCATCATCAACAGCCAAACAGGAATTCTTAAACTGACTGATTTCGGGATTGCTTCGCGATTGTCCAAAGAAAATCCACAAATTAATAATAACTCGATAGTCGGCACTTTTGCTTATATGTCTCCCGAACAAACCGGGAGAATGAACCGCACCCTCGACTACCGCACCGACTTTTATTCCCTCGGAATTACCTTGTATGAAATGCTGACAGGTCAATTGCCATTTCCGAGTAACGACCCCTTAGAAATAGTTTACAGTCACCTAGCCTCTCAAGCAATTGTACCCCATCAAATTAATTCAGAGATTCCACCAGCTATCTCACAAATTGTGATAAAATTGATGGCAAAAAATGCCGAAGATAGATATCAAAGCGCAGGTGGATTGTTGGCAGATTTAGAAATTTGTTTAAATCAGTTAGAAACTACAGGCAAGATAGTCGATTTTACCCCCGGAAACTTAGATATATTGAGTCAGTTGTTGATTCCTCAAAAATTGTACGGTCGGGAAACACAAGTCAGGGAACTATTGGCTGCATTTGAACGTGTAGCTAATCCCTGCGTGGAAATTTCTTCCCCTTCCCAAATTGAACTGATCCTAGTTTCTGGTTATGCAGGTATAGGCAAATCGGCCGTAGTCAGCGAAATTCAAAAACCCATCACCAGACAGCGGGGTTATTTTATTTCTGGTAAATTTGACCAATTCAAGCGGAATATACCTTACGCATCTTTAATTCAAGCTTTTCAATCTTTGATCCAGCAGTTACTTGCCGAAAATAGCAAAAAATTACAAGATTGGCAACATCAACTTTTAGCCGCGCTAGGCGATTCCGGACAAGTAATTATTGACGTGATTCCCGAACTAGAATTGGTAATTGGCAAACAGCCTGCCGTTCCCGAACTTGCCCCAACTGAAGCACAAAACCGCTTTAACAGGCTATTCAAAGAATTTATCCACGTATTCGCGCAGAAAGAGCATCCCTTAGTGATATTTCTCGATGACTTGCAGTGGTCAGATGCAGCGACATTGAAATTAATGGAATTGCTGGCCACTGACCCAGACAGCAAGTATTTACTATTGATTGGAGCCTATCGAGACCATGAAGTTAGCTCTACACATCCTTTAATGCAAACAGTAGAGTACCTTCAACAAACGGGGATTATTCTCAACAATTTAGTGCTGGAACCTCTTTCTTTAGCCCAGGTGAATGAGTTAATTTCTGAGACATTAAATGACTCAGAAAGAATTCACCCCTTAGCGGAGTTAATTTGGAATAAGACTGGTGGCAATCCTTTTTTTGTGACGCAATTGCTCAACACTCTTTATCAAGAAGAACTTTTAAAATTTGACTTTACCAAGGTCCTGTCTCCCGGAATAAAAGGGCAGTGGGAGTGGAACATTGAGGAGATTCAAGCTATTGGTATTACAGATAAGAGTGTAGTTGAACTGGTAGCCAGTCGGATTCAACAACTGCCAGAGATTACACAAGAAGTTTTGAAATTAGCCGCTTGTGTTGGGGACAATTTCACTCTCGATGTTCTCTCTACTGTCAACGCAAAATCTCCATCGGTCACTGCGACGGAACTCTGGGATGCTTTGCAAGCGGGGTTAATACTTCCATTGAATGAGAGTTACCTTATTCCTTTATTTTTAGATCGAGAATCAGCCGTTAATTTAACTTTCAATTCTTCGGGAGTCGGCTATAAATTTTTGCACGATCGCGTCCAGCAAGCTGCATATTCGCTGATTCCTGACGATGAAAAGAAAGCCACTCATCTTAGCATCGGTAAATTGCTACTTGAAAATACGCCATCTGATAAAGTAGAAGAGAAAATTTTTGATATTATCAACCAGTTAAATGTAGGAATTGATTGTCTGAGCCTGCAATCAGAAAAAGATGAATTAGCAGAATTAAATTTAATGGCTGGGCATAAGGCAAAAGCAGCTAACGCTTATGAACCCGCTGTTAAGTATTTGAATGTGGGAATTTCGTTATTAGCACCTGATAGCTGGGATCGCAACTATAGCATGACGCTGCGGTTGTATGTAGAGACGCTGGAAGCGGAATATTTAAATACCAACTTCGAGCAATCAGAAAAATTGGCGGAAGTGGTTTTGCGATCGGCTAAAAACCAGCTTGACAGAGTGAAAGTGTATCAGCTAAAAATCCTATTTTATCAGGCTCAAAGCCAGATGCTAAAAGCTGTTGAAACAGGTCTAGAAGTCCTGGAAATGCTGGGAGTAAACCTATTAGATAACGAAACCATTGCAGTGCCAAAATTGCCTCAGATTGAGGAATTAGAAAACCTGCCAGTTATGACAGATCCTTATCAACTGGCAGCTATGGAAATCATGACAGCCCTCTATCCTCCTGCTTATATTGCCAAACCAGAAATTGTGTCGTCCCTCGTCTTGACTATGGTTAATCTTTGTATCGATCACGGTCATTCAGCATTAGCCGCTTTTCCCTATACTCTTTATGGAATGATCCTGTGCGGGACAGAAGGCGACATCGAAGCTGGCTACTACGCTGGACTAATCGCTTTAAAGCTGCTAGAACAATTTAATGCTAGCCAACAAAAAGCTAAGGTTTATGTAATGTTTAATGGTCATATAAAAATTTGGAAAGAGTCTACTAAAAATACACTTGCTTCCTTTCTAGAAGGAAGGAATTTTGGTGTCGAAACTGGCGATTTAGAATGGGCAATTTATAATTGTAAGCACTATATTACCAACTTGTTTTTGGTGGGAGAACCGCTAGAATATGTCAAAGATAAACAAACCCTTTCGATGGAGTTTTTGCTGAAAAATAAACACGAATTTGCCATAGGTTATGCTCAAATTTGGCAAGGAATTGCTTCAAGCTTAAGAAGCCAAACAGCAGAGCAAGTACGGTTAGTTAGTGGCAGGTTGTCTGAACCTGCTGTGATGTCGCGTTGGCAGAAAGAAAATAATCGAATGTCGCTGTTTGCAGCTTATGTGGGTAAATTGATGCTGCTTTATTTATTGAAAGATTATGCTTCGGCTGTTGCCAGCGGTAAATTAGCGGCAGAATATGCAGATGGGGCGATCGGCTTAATCACTGTTGGGGTACACAATTTCTACTATTCGCTGGCTCTCCTCGCCCACTATCCTGACAGTGACAATCCAGAAGCATACCTAGCTATTGTTAATTATAATCAGCAAATTATGAAAAAGTGGGCCTACCATGCACCCATGAATTATCAGCACAAGTACGAGTTAGTCGAAGCAGAAAAAGCGCGAGTTATCAGCGATAAACTTGCAGCAATGGATTATTATGACTTAGCTATTAAAGGAGCTGCTGCTAACGGTTACACCCACGAAGAAGCATTAGCTTATGAATTAGCGGGAGAGTTTTATCACTTTTGGGATAAAGATCTCAGTGCTCGATCTTATCTGACAAAAGCTTATTATGCTTACATTCGCTGGGGAGCTATAGCAAAAGTTAAATACTTAGAATCCCGTTATCATTATTTAGTCGATCGCCATCAAAAACCAATATCTAAAAATGTTGTCACGACTGCCAAAACTACTATCAACAATAGTTTGGTGCTGGATTTGTCAACAGTTGTCAAAGCATCACAAGCTGTTTCGAGCGAAATTATTCTCAGCCGCTTGCTAGAGAAACTCGTACAGCTTGTGAAGGAAAACGCAGGCGCTCAAAAAGTATTATTTCTTGCCAAGACAGGTAATCAATTATTCATAGAAGCTGGACTTACAGGTCAGTTTAATGATGTAACCGTGTTACAATCTCTCCCGATTGCCGAATCCGAGAGCCTCCCAATTTCATTGATTAACTATGTAGAAAGAACCCAAAAATACTTAGTTTTAGATGATGCTACCCGAGCCGAGCAATTCCAATTAGATCCTTATATTGCGACCAATCAACCCCTATCTATCCTGGTATTGCCAATTATCCATCAAGGCAACCTTACGGGAATTTTTTATTTAGAAAACAATTTAACAAAAGGTGCTTTTACTAGAGATAGGCTAGAAATTTTGGGAATCCTGTCTGCACAAGCAGCTATTTCTCTAGAAAATGCCCGTTTTTATACTATTTTGGAAACGCGAGTAGCCCAAAGAACTGAGAAATTGCAAACTGCACTGGAAGAACTTCGCCGCACTCAATTGCAGCTAATTCAAAGTGAAAAAATGTCTAGTTTAGGAGAAGTGGTAGGGGGGATCGCTCACGAAATTAATAACCCGATTAACTTTATTTATGGAAATTTACATTACACCAATGAATACTCTAAAAATTTACTAGATTTACTACAGTTATACCAAAATAATTACCCAAATCCCGTGCAAGAAATAATAAATAAAAGTGAGCAAATTGATTTAAGTTTTTTGATAAATGATTTCACTCAAATGATTGATTCCATGAGAGTTGGTGCTGCGAGGGTTCGCGATATTGTGCTGTCGCTGCGAAACTTTGCTCGACTAGATGAATCAGATAAAAAATGGGTTAATATCCACGAAGGGATCGACAGCACATTGATGATTTTGGCTCAAAAATTAAGTGATATTCAAGTAATCGAGGAGTACGGCAATTTACCTTTAGTGAACTGTTATCCGGGAGAAATTAATCAGGTATTTATGAATTTACTTACCAATGCAATTGATGCTTTTTCTTGCGAAAGAGTGAGTGAAGCTGACTCGACAAAGACTCCAACAATTCAGATTTGCACTCAAGTCGCGGAAGGAAATCAAGTAGCGATTCGCATTGTTGATAATGGTGTGGGGATGAGTTCGGAGGTGCTGGGTAAAATATTCGACCCGTTTTTTACTACTAAAGACGTAGGTAAGGGGACTGGTTTGGGATTGTCTATCAGTTATCAAATTGTGGTAGAACAACATGGAGGAAAGCTAATTTGCAAGTCGGAACCTGGAGAGGGCAGCGAGTTTACTATACTGCTTCCGTATTGATTAATTAAAGCCATCGTGAAAACAACTGTTCAAATACTTTCACAAAGCCGATCGCAATTTGAATCAACGGCCAACCCACAAAACAAATTAACACCGCCCAGCGAGTTTGAATATCCAAACCTTGGCGAACCGCAACAATTACAGCTAGCAAACTCCACACAGCTAATATGCGCTCTATTCCTTCTCCCAGCAAGGGTATCAGCGTTAAAAAATTCAGCACTTGGGGGGCGTAGGCAAAGCCGATCGGAACCAACAACTCCCTATAAGTTACGTGACCCGGTTTCAGCCACTGCCCGATTTTAAAAATAGTGAAAGTCCAAAAATAATAACCCCCCGCGACTGCCAAACCATCTATCAAAAGTCCTAGAAATAATACGGATGGCTCAGTTCGGTTGATTAACAAGATGACAGCACTGCCCAACACGCGGGACACCGCAGCTAAAATTACAATTGTTAAAGCTATCCGCTTAGTTCTGCCAGTGTATGGAGTTTTTTCGTAAAAATTGCCGTTCAAAGAAAGTGCGTTCCAAAGGGTAGCCCCCAAACCTGCAATTGAATCTTCTCCCTTCACGTTGAACTCCTGCTCCTCAAGATAGTTGACAACTTTTACAAAATAAGCTCTAATACAGCAGAATCACGGAACTATTTCTACGTAATTAGCTAATTAATTGGCATTCTACCAGATTTTATTAAATGCTAAGATTGATTTTAAGGATACTTGCATGGCTGCGCGGGGGAAGTTTAAATTTGCTGATCGTCGCAGGTGTAATTCTGATAATTTGGGGCATTCTTTCCCCGGTGGGAACTGTTATATGGTGGCTGAATCAAAGTGCCGAAACTTTGGGTTTCAAGAAAAATCCGCCGGAGATATTGCCTTCAAACAAGGGCAATCTAGAAGCGCGCAAGTCTTCGCCGCTCAATTGTTATATCATCTTTTTACCGGGAGTTGGCGATTTTTCGGGGGACGAATTAACCCCTGGCGAAGAGTTCTTTCTCAAGCGTTTAGTTAAAAGTCACCCGCAGTGCGTAGCAGTGGGCGATGTTTTTCCTTATTCAGCGTCTAACAAAAGTTTAGGAGGAGAGCGGTGGCTAGCTCCTTTTTGGCGGTTTGCAGAACAGGCAAAAAGCGGGCCGATTGCGGGGGATATATTCATCAAAATTCGCAATCTCTGGAGGTTTGCAATTTCTTTAGATTATCGCTACGGCTTTGCATACAATCAGGGAATGGCTAATGCAATTATCGAGCGCATGAATGCTCAATCTCCCATTTCAGTTAATCCTCAACAACCTTTGAAAGTTATTTTAATTGGCACTAGCGGCGGCGCACAAGTTGCTTTGGGCGCTACTCGCTATCTTAAAGAATGGCTGAAGGCAGAAATTACGGTTGTTTCGGTTGGGGGCGTGTTTTCGGGAGAAAATGGTTTTGCAGAGGCCGATCGCATTTTCCACTTTCGCGGCACTCGCGATTCAATTGAGGATATTGGCGGCATAGTTTTTCCGAGTCGCTGGTACTGGTACGCGACTTCTCCTTTCAACCAAGCTCGTTTGCAAGGCCGCTATGCAGAAGCTTTGAGCGGCCCTCACAAGCACGACGGCGATGAGGGATATTTTGGGGAAAATCAAGCGGCGGACGGTAAAAAGTATGTAGATATAACCCTAGACAAGATTAATCTATTGCCTGTTTGGTCTAAAAGCACCTCCAATTGATGAGTGCTTGCATATTCGATGCCTGTGCAATTATAATTAAGTTAGGAGGAAAAATTTTAGTGTTAATTTATTCATAAAGAGAGGAGTCGCGTTCATCATTAAAAACTAATTTTATTATATTCAATAGACCGGAGATCGTATCAATCGGTAACATAAGCTAGTCTGGATTTAAATTGCATCTAAAATAATAATAAAACTCTTTTGGGCAGTTGCTCTGAGCAAGGTTAGGAATATACAAGTTAAATACACAACCGCTTAGTCATTAGTTATTAAATTTGTCATTGTTCCTTCTGCGTCGCTTGAAGCTTGGTCTTGTTGGCTTCCAGTCTCTACCTCCAATTCGCAATTCCCGATGCCCGATGCCCAATTCCCAATTCCCAATTCCCCATTCCCTATTATCAATGTCTCGACCCACATTATATATTGCCATCACGAATCACGGATTCGGCCACGCTGTCCGAGTCTCCTCCGTAGCTGCAAAAATTCAAGAATTAAATCCAGATATTTTACTAATTATGACAACAACTGCCCCTCGGTGGCTGTTAGAATCTTACATTAGCGGCGACTTTATCCACCGTCCCCGGGCTTTTGATGTTGGTGTCGTGCAAGCTGACAGTTTGCATATGGATAAAGACGCGACGCTGGAAAAATTGCTGGAAATTCGGAAAAAGCAAAATTCGCTAATTGCCAGCGAAGTTAATTTTATCAAGCAAAATCGCGTGGGTTTGATCCTGGCAGATATTCCTCCTTTGGCAACGCGAATGGCGGCATCGGCTGGGGTTCCTTGCTGGATGATGAGCAACTTCGGGTGGGATTTTATCTATCGAGATTGGGGCGGGGAATTCGTAGAAATGGCAGATTGGATTGGTGAGTGTTTCGGAATGTGCGATCGGCTTTTTCGTCTTCCTTTGCACGAACCGATGCCAGCTTTCCCCAATATTCAAGATGTGGGCTTGACTGGCGGCAATCCTCGCTACAGTAACGATAAAGTTCGGGAAGTATTCGGCATCGAAACACCCCTGGAAAAAACTGTATTGTTGACTTTCGGCGGACTGGGTTTAGAGGAAATTCCTTATCAAAATTTACAGCAATTTAGCGACTTGCAATTTATTACTTTTGATGCGGAATCTCCCGATTTGCCAAATTTGATTAATGTCAAAAATCAGGAGTTTGCACAATCTTTCCCGATTTTACCGCGTCCGGTTGATATTATGCCTGTCTGCGGGCGCTTAGTTTCTAAACCGGGATACAGCACTTTTGCCGAAGCTTTGCGCTTGGAAATACCTGTTGTTTCTATAATGAGAGAAGGTTTTGCAGAAGCTGCGGTGTTGCTGGAAGGAATTCAAAATTATGCGGAACATCAAATTGTGACGGCGACGGAGTTTTTTGAGGGGGATTGGGAGTTTTTGCGACAACCGCTACATCCGCCGCGTTTGTCGGGTAAATTGGATAAAAATGGTACGGAGGCGATCGCCCAAGCTGTTGTAGACTATTTTACATAAGGCGATTGAAATCGCTTCTTGTCAAACAAAGTCGGCGCAACGCCAGACTGAAGAGTTTTGCATCAGTCTCATCGAAAGTTTAAAATAGAAGACGGCGATTAGAAATCGATCCTAAACAAACAAAGGAAGCGAAGGCAGACTGAAGAGTTTTGCCTCAGTCTCATCCAAAATCTAAAATCTAAAATCCAAAATCTAAAATCGCATGACTCACTATCAACAGATACTCAAGATTCAAACTACAGGGAAGTCTCTGTGCAATATCAGTCCTAAGATAGAAGATGCGGTGGCTAATTCAGGTATTAAAACGGGACTTTGTAGCTTATTTTTGCGCCACACTTCTGCTAGTTTGGTGATTCAAGAAAATGCTGACCCGGATGTACTTAAGGATTTGGCTAACTTTTTGGCTAAACTGGTACCGGAGGGCGATCGCTACATTCACGATGCCGAAGGCCCAGACGATATGCCGGCGCACATTCGCACTGCGCTGACTCATACTTCTGAACAAATCCCGATCGATCGCGGCAGGTTGCTGTTAGGAACTTGGCAGGGAATTTACCTGTGGGAACACCGCCAGCGGGGTCACATTCGCGAATTAGTTGTTCACGTCAGCGGCACTTAATCGGAATTTGTACCTCGCTGATTTTAGTTGCTTCCGGCGTCATCGGGGAATTGTAAAAAAAGCGGCGCGGCGGCCCGACTATTTCGTATTCGGGATGTTCTTGAAGCCAATCTTTGAGTTTCTGGAGGTTCTTTTCATAGCTTTCCCAAGTGTAGGCCCCGCCCACACCGATGCTGACAACGGTCATCGGCGAAGTATCTGTGACTTCTACAGCGGAATTAACGCTGCTGGGGGCGATATTTGGTGCGGGATAGAGGAACGAAACTTCTGCTTGGGGAACCGCATCGATTTGCCCGGAAGTTGCAGTGTAGCGCGCTTCTACTGGCGTTGTCATCGCAATTTTGTTGTTGCTGATATGTTGAAATAAGGGATTGAAGGCGATTCCAGTTGCTTGTCGCAAATCGCCCGCGTGGGTGTAGGTGACAGCGCGGTACTGAGGATATTGCTTAACTTCTATGACCCCAATCTGTGCGGGTTCAGGGAATCCAGTAGGTAATACCATTTGAGATTTGAAAGTTGAGATTTTACATTGAAGAATGGGAAAAGACTGACTCCGCAAGGCTTTGGAACTTGCTTGCAGTTGCATTATTGTTTACAACTGTTATAAATAGGCTGAGATTGTTTGCAGACCCTCGTTCAGGTGGCACAATTAGTTTAGCATTTATTCAGGGCGATGCTAACTGTCGATCGCCTAGAATTAGTTTAGACATTATTAATTAAACTTGTAATAATACGGACGGCGCTGAGTAAACAGAGAAACATTAATCTAGTTATCTTTGAAAAATTACCGTTTTTCAGGGGAGTCTGCTATTTTGGTCGGAAAAGCTTCGGCTGTTTAGCCGATCGAGCTGTGCGTTCTCAGTTATTGCCAGGCTTATCGCTTTCAGCTAGAGGGTCAATTATATCGCTTTCAGGGAATGACGTATGAAAAAGATTTTAGTGATTGAGGACGAGCAAATAATCCGGGAGAATATTCTCAAACTCCTCAAAGCTGAAGGTTTCGACGTGACGGGTGCAGAAAATGGAGCGCAAGGTTTAAATGCGGCGGTGTCAAATCTTCCCGACGTGATTCTTTGCGATGTGACGATGCCGGAACTTGACGGGTACGGGGTGCTGGTGGCCTTGCGATCTAATCCTGTTACTGCTACACTGCCTTTTGTTTTTCTCACCGGTAAAGCCGATCGCTCTGAAATGCGGCAAGGTATGGAATTGGGAGCAGATGATTATCTGACTAAACCTTTTACTAAAGCTGAACTTGTGGGGGCGATATCGAGCCGCTTGAAAAAACAAGAAGCTGTCGCAGAAAAGTACAATACTTTGCGGCCAAGCAGCGAATTGATCCAAGATGCAGCCGACAAATTAGACCAGATAAAAACAAGTTTGCGCGACGCATTGGAACGAGAAGAATTCCAAGTTTATTATCAGCCGCAGGTCAATGTCGAGACTGGTAAAATTATGAGCGCAGAAGCTTTAGTACGCTGGCTGCATCCAGAAAAAGGGCTGATTTCGCCCGCAGAATTTATTCCGTCTGCGGAAGCAACTGGCTTCATTGTACAGTTAGGCGAGTGGGTTTTGCAAACAGCTTGCAGGCAAATGCAAGTTTGGCAAAATGCAGGTTTTTCGCTGCGGATAGCGGTGAATCTGTCGCCGCGCCAATTTCACCAACCGGAGCTCAGCAGCAGAGTTGCCGAAATTTTAGCAGAAACTGGTTTGGAACCGAGCAGTTTGGAATTAGAGCTGACTGAAAGTTTGATGGTGGAGGATGCCGAAAGTGCGATCGCTACTTTGCAACAATTGAAAAATTTGGGAGTTTGTATATCTATTGACGATTTTGGAACTGGGTATTCTTCTTTAAGCTATCTGGCGCAATACCCATTCGATACTTTAAAAATTGACCGCTGTTTTATCAGCAATATCACCGAAGGTTGCACAAATGCAGCGATTGTCAAAGCTATTATTGAAATGGCGCACAGTCTCTGTCTTGAGGTAATTGCCGAAGGAGTTGAGACGGAAGCCGAAAAAGATTTTCTGTGGCGCTACAATTGCGATACAATGCAAGGATATTTGTTCAGTCCTCCTGTGTCTGCCGCAGATTTTGAACAGTTGCTGGTGGAAGGCAAATAAAATATCGGTTAAGTCAATATTTGTCCTATAATTAAGTGCTATCGTCGGGGTGGAATATGGTGGGAGAATCCAGCATTAACGTTGACTCACTCAAATCAAGCAATAAAAAAAATAAGGAATTTTACAGAGCTGTTATAGTAGCTCTAGTGATAGTCTTTTTAGCTATTATGTCCAGATTTTTTGTCATTGTCAACGCTGGAGAACGGGGCGTGATGATGGAGTTTGGTAAAGTGGAAGAACAGGTACTCGGAGAAGGAATTCACGTAATAGTCCCCATAGTTTATACTGTAAAAAAGTTGAGCGTTAGGGTGCAAAAACAGGAAAGTTCCGCTGAAGCTTCCTCAAAAGATTTGCAAGATGTTTTCACGGATGTAGCGCTGAACTGGCACATTATCCCAGAAGAAGCTAATGCTATTTTTCAACAAATAGGTGACGAAAAAGAAGTAGTTACTCGCATTATCGATCCGGCAGTTGAAGAAGTATTAAAAGCAGTTATGGCAAAATACACGGCTGAAGAAATTATTACTAAACGGGGAGAAGTTAAAGCCGCAGTTGATGATTATTTGACTTTGAGACTGGTTACATATCATATTGCCGTTGACGATATTTCTTTAGTACACGTTCATTTTTCTGAGCGGTTTAGCGATGCGGTGGAGGCGAAACAAATTGCCGAACAGGAGGCAAAAAGAGGGGAGTTTTTAGCGCTGAAGGCAGTAAAAGAGGCTGAGGCTAAGGTGAATTTAGCCAAGGGAGAAGCCGAAGTGCAAAGGTTGCTGCGGGACAATTTGACTCCGGAATTTTTGGAAAGGCAGGCTATAGAAAAATGGAATGGGAAATTGCCGATGATTGTTGGTGATGGAGGTAAAAATTTATTGGACTTGAGGAAATTAGTTGAGAGATAATTATCATCCTGGACGCACTGGTGGCCAGAAACCGGGTTTCTTTACGAAAATACACGGCGTTTAGCTTTTTATGTCGGTAAAAAACCCGCTTTCTTGAGTATTCCTGCGTAAGTCCTGAATTACCAATTATCAGTATCTTGACTTAATATCTGTTCAAAAGCTTTAGTAATTCCAGTTTGAAAACGCTGTTTGTGCTTCAGTTTCAAAACTGGTTTAATTATTTCAAAAGATACATTAGAACTTGGTTGACTATCTATAATTTTAATCGATCGCAGTGTCGATAGCTGCAATTCTTTTTTTACCATCAATTCAGGAATAGCCGCTGCACCTGTGCCGCTTTCCACCACTGCTTTTACCATTTCACTGCTGTTCAAAACTAAAGTTACATTCAATTCATGGGGATTAATGCCCCAACTTTGCAAAGCTTGTTCCAACATTTGCTGAACTCCAGAACCAGCTTCTCGCATCACCCAATCCGTTTGCGCAATTTCCGTTAAACTCACCTCTGCCCGTTCAAACCAAGGGTGAGATTTGCCAACAACAATCAGCAAGCGTTCGCTGCCTATAACTTCTTCCTCCAAAGTGTTTTTAAGCGAAGCTTTGATGTCTCCGGTCACTAAACCCAAATCAAATGTTCCCGTCGCCGTACCCGCACAAATTTCTTCGGCATTTGCCAGAGTACAATTCACGCAAATACCAGGATACTTCTGTTTGAACGTGCTAATTTTATCAGGCAACCAATAATTGCCAATAGTCAGACTGCAACCCAATTTTAAATCGCCTCGCTGCAAGTCGTTCAACTCCCGCAAACCTCTCTCAGTCAAAGCAACTTGGTCGAGAATTTTCTGCGTTTCAACTTGCAGCAACTTCCCGGCTTCAGTGATTTCGATGTGGCGGCCGATGCGGTGAAATAGTTTTACTCCATATTGCGCCTCTAAGCTTTGGATTGCCGCACTGACAGCGGGTTGAGTGATGTAAAGTTCCTCCGCCGCGCGGCTGAAGTGCAGGTGTTCGGCTACAGCTATAAAAACTCGCAGTTGGTCCAGCGTCATTCCGGCCATTCTGAGTGCCCCTTTACTAAATACAGTTATTTTTTGAGATTAAAATCTCTGGCGGCTAAGCTTTGACCTGAACTTTTAGATCGACTATATTGTACAGGTTGGAATTCCCCATAAAGCACGGTTGCAAGCCGCCATTTCAATTTTCCTTTTAACGTCAAGGGTTTGAGCTTGTAGCGACAGATAGGTACCGTTTTCCAACAGTTCTTTTGCCGCGGCACTGCATCACTTGCATTTATGAATTCGATAAAAAACAACATTTGATTTTACGGCTGAAGGGTCTTACAGTTAGACTCAAGCGTCAGAACACTCGGCCCGAGGCTGAAGCAGAACCGACAATTTGAAGCCGATCGCCAAAAGTCGATCGACAAAAATACAGAAGATCAATGACCAAGAAAACGCAAAAAAATCACAGTGCACACGGCTTAAAGCCGGACTGCCTCTCCTTCGGGGAGGTTTTAGCTCAATCCTTTGCCGTCATTGCACCTACAACTATACCAGCATCTAATATAGGTTTAATCGTCGCTCTTTCAGGAAACGGGGCTTGGCTGAGTTTTGCGATCGGCTTGATGGGCCTAGTATTTGTCAGCATCAATATCAACCAATTTGCGAGTCGATCGGCTTCTGCAGGTTCTCTTTATTCTTATATTGTTAAAGGACTAGGCCCTACTGCCGGCGTAATTTGCGGCTGGAGTTTGGTACTCGCTTATCTATTTACTGCGATGTCCGTTTTGTGTGGTTTTGCCAACTTTACGGGTAGTTTCATCGGTCATTTAGGCATCCATCCGTCACCGATTACGCTGTTATCGATCGGGGCGGGCGTTGCTTGGTATGCAGGTTATAAAGATATCCAGCTTTCAGCTATGGCGATGCTGTGGCTAGAGGGGGCATCAGTGGCGGCGATCGCACTTTTAGGAATTATCATCTGGGCGCACAAAGGTTTTGCCCTGGATATGTCCCAATTAACTTTAGAAGGCGTAACTCCCGGCAACATAGCGACGGGACTTGTATTAGTAATGTTTGGTTTCTCGGGTTTTGAAAGTGCTACATCTCTGGGCGACGAAGCCAAAAAACCCTTAAAAAATATCCCCAAGGCTGTCATGGGCAGTGCTGTCATGGCAGGCTTATTCTTCATTTTGATGACCTATATTGAGGTTTTGGGTTTTAGCGGTACTGGAGTTTCTATTACTAATACTGAAGAACCTCTGAGTTTTCTGGCGCAACAAGTGGGCATGGGTTGGCTGGGAGAGTTAGTGGCTTTCGGCGCTTTATTTAGCTTTTTTGCTTGCGTCCTCGGCAGCATCAATCCAGCGGCGAGAGTGTTTTTTATGATGGCGCGCCACGGTTTGTTTCACTCTTCATTAGGTGTAGCGCATTCGTCTAATAAAACTCCCCACGTTGCAGTAACGATGTGTACATTTATGACATTTTTGGTGCCGGCTGTGATGTCTGTGTTTAACATCAAACTGTTCGATTGTATGGGTTATTTGGGGGCAATTTGCAGCTACGGGTTTTTAACGGTATACATCTTGATTTCGATCGCAGCTCCGGTTTACCTGCACAAAATTGGTAAATTGCGCGTGCGAGATGTGCTATTCTCGGTGGCGGCGATCGCATTTATGATGATTCCGATTGCGGGAAGTGTGGGCATTCCCGGCAGCACTATGTTCCCAGTTCCCGAAGCTCCTTACGATGCGTTTCCTTACTTGTTCTTGATGTACTTGGTGGCTACTTGCGGATGGTTTTTCTTGCAGCGGCGGCGCTATCCTGAACTTGTTGGTTCGATGGAGCAGGGTATTGACGCAATTCATGCCAAATTCGAGGTATAAAATGCAATTTACGGCGGTGTTCGATCGAATACAGTATCGATCGACAACAACGGCTTTGATTAGTAATTCTAGGGTGGGCACTGCCCACCAAAACATTTGCAACTTACGCTCTAACAAGCCTTTGATTAGTAATTGTAGGGTGGCACGGCCGACCAAAACATTTGCAACTCACGCTCTTACAGGCCTTGGTGGGCAGTGCCTACCCTACATTGATTTGATTCAAAGATTTGACGCGGTAAAAAAAGCAGGCGTAAAAACCCAGCACAAAAATTAAGGAGATACAGAAATGAATGAATTACTAATAGCAATTTCTACGGGTATGACAGCTTTTACAGCTACGAATCTTGACGATATTCTGATCCTGCTGCTGTTTTTCTCGCAGGTGAATGCAGTATTTCGGCACAGGCATATCGTCTTCGGTCAGTTTCTGGGCTTTACTGCACTGGTTTTGATTAGCATTCCGGGGTTTTTTGGCCGCTTAATCTTTCCGCCAGATTGGATCGGAATGCTGGGTTTGCTGCCAATTGCGATCGGGCTTAGCCGCTTGCTGAATCCAGAAACTGACGATTCGGAAGCTGAGGCAGAATTAGAGCAATCTGAGAAATCTTTTTTTAGCAATTTTCTGTCTCCTCAAACTTACAGCGTAGCAGGGGTGACGGTGGCAAATGGGGGGGACAATATCGGGATATATGTACCGCTTTTTGCTAGCAATACTTTAGAAAGTTTGGCGGTGATTCTCGCTGTATTCTTCGCGATGGTGGGCGTTTGGTGCTACGCTGCTTATCGGTTAATTCAGATGCGGGCGATCGCAGATACTCTGACTCGCTACGGCAATCAGCTTGTGCCTTTTGTTTTGATCGGATTGGGAATGGCGATTCTGGTGGAAAGCGGCACTCTGGCAAGCCCAACTTTAAGTATAATATCTTTAGTTGGTTGCTGTTTCTGTTTGATAACTATGAGCAGAGGTAACGCCAGGGAAACTGAAGTTTAGAAAAATTGCAGGGACAGCACATGAATTGGATTGCAGCAGCGATTATTGCCGGGATTACATCTTTCGCCGCAACCAATATCGACGATATGGTGCTTTCCATGCTGTTCTTCGCCCAGGTAAACGATACTTTCCGCCCCCGGCATATCTTTGTCGGTAAGTACCTCGGATTTGCAGCACTCATCGCTGCTAGTTTGCCGGGTTTTTTTGGCGGTTTAATTGTGCCGACAGCTTGGATTGGCTTGCTGGGTTTGCTTCCGATCGCGATCGGCATCAGTCACTTAGTCAAGAGAGATAATGAGGAAAATGAGGTACAAGCGGTATCGGGCGAATTTAACCGGAAATCTAATTCACTTGTGTCAAAAATAGCAAATCTTTTCAACCCCCAAACTTTGAATGTGGCTGCTGTTACTATAGCCAACGGGGGTGACAACATCGGTATTTATTTGCCGCTGTTTGCTAGCAGCGATTTGCCGAGCTTGCTGGTGATTTTGGCGGTTTTCTCGGTGATGGTAGGTGTTTGGTCTTATCTCGCTTACCGATTAACTCGCCAAAGGGCGATCGCCCGTATTTTGACTCGCTATAGCAAGGTTGTTGTTCCTTTTGTTTTGATTGGTTTGGGAATATTTATTCTCATTGAAAGCGGTACTTATCGCCTGCTCCCGCAATTTTAATCTAACTAATAATTAGCCCTTCGCTATTTGCATCCCTCTATAGGTAGATAAATTGCCAGACCATAAATCCTAACTCATCATTTTCACCTTAACAATTGTTTGCTTAAAAATAGCGCTAAATCGATTGAAATATATCAAGAAATATGCTAAGTTAATGATGAAGTGAGTAATCAAGCTAAAAGCAGCTTCAAAGTAATTTAGCCTCAAGTATTCACGAAAGTTGAAACCATCTTTTGAGCTAGACAATTGCCAGACTTAGGCAACAAGATACCTGTGGTCTCACTAAGTCCTGTAGTGGTGAATCAAACCGAGCTAAAAACTTGAGGATGAATCCCTAAAATATCGCCCGAACACTTCGCCACTATCCCACGCAGCTCGGCTTTGACAATAGGTAGAACGCTAAAAAACCAGATTTTTCGATTCTGCAAAATTTGGTCGATCGGGCAAACAAGTTAAAGAGAGCTGGTTTTTGCCTAAGTCCTAAAATAGCAAGCAAACAGAAAGTTGGAAAAAACCTGACAATCTAGAAAAGGAGAAAAATTGTGAAAATGTTCAAATTTGTTTTAGTGCTCTTGGTAATGGTCGCCAATTTAGTATTCGTTCCTCCCTCCTGGGCCGACGCTCCAAAAACGCCGAGATATGCGAGCAATCCCGACTACATAGAGGTGAGTGAAGCTCTGACTGAAGCTCTGAACACTCTCAAGGCTGCGAAAGACTCACCCGACAGCGCCCAGAATTATACCCCTAAAGAACTCCACAAAAAAATCTCTCAATTGGAGTTTCAAAAATACACTTTAGAAACGGGAAAACCTTGGGGTCAGTGCCGCAACGAGACAGGGAAAACCCTGGCTGTCTACGGCCCGAAAGGCAAAAAAGCAGCGGACTCTTCTTACGATAATGCCCTGTATTTTCTAGCTGACGGCCAAACAACTGAACATAAATGGGATTGCGATGGGATTTTTCTACCCAGCGATGTCAATGCAACCGATTTAAGAACGACCGATCAAGCTTCAGAAGAATTGACTGGCGGTCTAGCTGTTAAGATAGTTGACGGAACTCAATTTGTAGCGAGAGCTAATCCCGATACGGGGGCTGTAGAATTCAACGTTCCTACTGCTAAAGTTTTCCAGCCAGGGGATGCGAATTGGTTTGTTCCTGACGTGACTCAGGCGTACATAGATTCGCAACTTCCCAACGCACCTACTGAGGAAAATGATTAGTTTTGGTGAACTTGTAATGCGATCGGCTGTGTAAAGCCCGTGGCAACGCAAGAACCAGCCGGGGAGCGAACCCCCGGCGGATAATCGTCCCAGCGAAAATATATCGGTTTACCTTCATATTTGGAGTTAATATTAAAAGGTCGATCTATGCTATTAAATTGGAAATCCACGAAAGTAAATACAGAAAAGATTAAGCGACCAAATCCGTCGCGGGTGCGGGATCACTTGGCAAACGAGCGCACTTATTTAGCATGGATGCGGACAGCAATATCGCTGATGGGTTTTGGCGTAGTTATCGTGCGCCTTCGCGCCTTCCATCCCCCTCTGCTGCCAAGTCCCGGCAATGGTTGGAAGTTGGGTTTGCTTTTTTCAATAGTGGGTTTGCTGACAGTGCTCTTATCCACTAAGCACTACTTCGGCGTCCGCCACGATATCGATTACGATACTTATGAACCTACCGATCGCTGGGTAATTCTTTTCAGCCTCGCGATCGCCATCCTAGGGACTGGGGTAATTTATTATATGTTCACCATTCCTTCTAGCTTAGAAGGTTTGATGGCACCCGAATAATGGCGCTGGTTTTATATTAATCTTAAAGAGTTGGAGCGCGTGCAATTATCGTTCAAACCGATGCAAGTAGATGATGAGAAACAAACGCAGCAAAATCTTTCGCGGGCGATCGATCGATCGGCAAACGAACGCACCTTTTTATCGTGGATGCGGGCCGCGGTCGCACTCATGGGTTTTGGCGTCATCATCGTCCGACTTCGCGTCGGGCAACTGCCCGTGCAGTACCGCCAGGTGATGGGGTGGAAGTTAGGTTTAATCTTCTCTCTCATAGGTTTGGCGACAGTGTTAATCTCAACTGGAAAATACTTTATCGTTCGCCGCCAAATTGACGAGCATACCTACGAACCGTCAGATTGGTTGATATTCCTCTTCAGTTCGGCTGTCGGCTTATTGGGGATTGGAGTAATTTATTTGATCTTTGCAGCCGCCGTCAGCCCAAGTAGTTCTGTAATACCCGATTGATTGTCAACAGGAGTTAATCATGAACAGCGATATAGTTGCCACGATCGCTTCCATTATCATCTTAGCTGCTGCTATCTGGGCAGCATTCGCAGTGCTCGAGAGTGTCGCGAAAATATTCCCTAAATTGCTGGGCCTGACAGTCGCGATCGGGCTTTTGCTCGTTTACCTGCAATATTACTGGGGCATCGATACTGCATATCTTTGGCAAACTGTCAAGCATTTGCCTGAAGCTTTCAATTTCTCGATGGGCGCCTAAACTCTCACCAGGCAGCATTTTCAACAACATCTCCCGGATAGATATTTTTGTATCGGAAAGAAAGTAGATTAAGCTGAGCGATAATAAAATACGGTAACTCGATCGACTTACTAGACATACATCTGTTGGGATGTTAAAATACGGTAAGTCGATCGAGTTATGAGCTGTTAACGTGGAAAACGCTAAAAAAGTCATTGAAGAGTACCAGCTTGCAGAACAACTGACCCAACAGTTGCCACAAGCTAAGGGCTTTAAGGAAGTCTGGTTTAGAAAAATCAGAGGCGGGCTACTTCTGGCAATTGGATATTTGCTCTCACCGCTGTGTTGGTGGAACGACATATTTTTCAATCTGCCAATTGCCTACGCCTTTGGGTATATCTGTAGCGGGCTTTCCCCAGATTTACTGTTTCCTTGCACAATTGTCGGCTACTGGCTATCCAATATTGCGGGAATTCTGTTGATGCAATTCGGGGCTGTAGATGTTTTTGCAGACAAACCCAAGGAAAAAAACCTCAAAAAAGAGTTATTGACGGGTTTAGTTTCCTCAACCGCCTTCACTATTGTCGTTGTGACATTGATTCATTTTAATGTTCTCGATACTCCCGATTTGTTTTCCAGCCAGCAGTCGGTTAACCTCAGCTCTGCTTTACCTGTGACGCTCGTCACTTCAAGGTAGAAAGCAGACTCTCAACCATCAATGAATCGAAGATTTTTAATCAGTTACACAGGTAAATTTAAGAAAATCAGGGAGCTTTTACACTACAATTTTTGTAGCTTTGTTTATTTGCATTTACTTACTTTTACCAACAATATTGTAGCTGAAAACGCGGCAACTCTAAAGCGTTAAATAGCCAAGTTTCTGGTAACAAATATTGAAATGCAATTGATATTTAGCCTGTGTAGCTGTGTTTCAGGAGCCGCCCAAGTTATCTATTTGTTGGTTGGCAGCGCTTAAATACACAGTTTTTGGGCATAACCGTGAACTACTTATTACTATCCTTTCTCAGCTTTTTCGTGGGCATTATCGTTGGTTTGACCGGAGTTGGCGGAGCGTCGCTCATCACCCCAATGTTAATTTTTGTCTTCCAGGTTCCAGCATCAATTGCTATTAGTTCGGATGTCGTAGCGGCCACACTTATGAAAGTTGTTGGCGGCTTCAAACACTGGCAGCAAAAGACCCTAGACTTGCAAGTAGTTAAGTGGCTGGCTTTGGGCAGCGTGCCCGGTTCGCTGACTGGCGTGTGGATTTTACACTGCATCAAATCCAGCGGAAGTCAAGACTTAGACAGCATATTGCTGCGCTTTCTCGGAGTAGCGATCGCCCTAATTGTCGCTTTATCGCTGACCCAATTAGTGGTCAAAACATTTTTCCCTAATTTTAAATTGCCTCCGCAACCTAAATGGGACTTAAATACTAATTATGGCCGTATTTGTACTGTGAGTGCGGCAGCAGTTTTAGGCTGCATAGTGGGAATCACTAGCGTGTCTTCCGGTTCGATGTTTGCACTGTTGCTGATTGCTTTTTTCCGCTTGGATACTTCTAAATTGGTGGGTACAGATATTTCCCAGGCGGCAATTTTGTTGATGTTTACATCTCTGGGACACCTCAGCCTCGGAACAGTAAACTGGAGTTTGGTATTGCCAATTTGGTTGGGTTCGGTGCCCGGAGTTTTGGTAGGGGCTAAATTCTGCCAAATTATGCCTCAACGCCCGCTAAAGTTTGTTATTTACGGAATGTTGGCGATGGCTAGTTGGAAGTTGTATCAAGTCTGAAAAGTAGGGTAAGGTCAGGAGTATTGCTGTCAACAAATATGCGCTTTCGCTGCAGTCCGGCAGGGGTTTAAACCCCTGCCTCAAAGCTGAAGTCCTCTGAAGAGGACTATTAACTCATTAGTCCTCTTCAGAGGACTTTCGCTTTGAGCCAGGGAATTAATTCCCTGGCGGTCTTTCGGGTTAAGCTGATAGCAATGTCGCAGTAATGACGATCGCCCCTACTAAAATTTAATAATTGCTGACTAATGCTTCGAGTTCGCTGACTGTCGGCAATTCTAAGTCTTTGAACAAGACTGTACTGAGGTAGCGTTCGCCATAAGAAGGCTGCACAAAAACTATCAATTTCCCAGCATTTTCGGGACGCTTGCCGACTTGAATAGCGGCAAACAAAGCCGCGCCTGCTGAGATTCCTGACAACAATCCTTCTTCTCTGGCTAGTCGGCGACTGTAGGCGATCGCATCTGCGTCGCTAACTGCGATCACCTCATCAATTAACTCTGGTTTCAACACTTCCGGGATGAATCCTGCACCAATCCCTTGAATTTTGTGAGCACCAGATTTACCTCCAGAAAGCACGGCGCTGGTGGCTGGTTCAACTGCGATCGCCTTAAAACTCGGTTTCCGCTGTTTAATTACCTCAGCAACTCCAGTAATCGTACCGCCGGTGCCAACTCCAGCAACTAAAAAATCTACTTTACCCTCTGTATCTTCCCAAATTTCCTCGGCCGTGGTTTCCCGGTGAACTTTTGGATTAGCGGGGTTGCGAAACTGTTGCAGCATGAAAGCATCGGGAGTTTCTTCTACAATTTCTTCCGCACGGGCGATCGCGCTTAACATCCCTTCATGTCCGGGAGTCAATTCCAACTGAGCTCCGTAAGCTTTTAACATTGATCGGCGCTCTAAACTCATCGTATCCGGCATTGTTAAAATCAGACTGTAGCCTTTCGCCGCCGCGATCATTGCCAAAGCAATTCCAGTATTGCCTGAAGTCGGTTCAACTAAAATAGTTTTCCCCGGTTGAATTAACCCCGCATCTTCTGCCGCCTGAATCATGCTGCCCGCAATCCGATCTTTCACCGAAGCAGCCGGATTCATCCCTTCCAATTTGGCCACAATTTGAGCAACTACTCCTTCGGCTTGGGGAATTTTATTGAGCTGAACTAAAGGAGTTCTGCCAATTATTCCTGTAACATCCTTAGCAATTCTCATGGTTTAATTTCTCTCCCCTTAAATGTAGTACATGGGATGTGATTGTTTGCGAACATCCCGCTGTTCGCACAAATCTTGTAATGTGTATTTGCCCAAAACAGCCCAAGATGCCTGTTGAGCTTCCTGCCAGATTTCTAGCACCGCAGTTTTTTCTATTGTTACAGATTCCGAAACTTTTTGAGTCTGGCTGCTGCCGTCGCCTTCGAGTGTCGAAAACACCTCTAGCAAAGTAATCTGCCAAGGCTCTTTTGCCAGCAAATAACCGCCTTTAGCGCCCCGCAAACTCTGGACGATACTTGCACGCCGCAGCACGGCAAGAATTTGGTCGAGATAGCGTTCTGGTATCTCTTGAGAAGCAGTAAGTTCGTTCACTGTTAGGGGCGAATCCTTCGGGTAGTGGCTCGCCAGTTCCAAGAGCGCTAACAGGGCATATTCTACTCTAGAAGATAGTTCCACATTCCCCACTGGCGATCGAGTTTAAATTGTAGATTATATCATAGTACACAATTCCGGTAGATGTACAGGTGTTAGTATTTTTTTATTACAAAAACGGTTGGAGAAATCCCGTGAGCAACGTAAATGTAGGTTTAAGCTGTCGGCACTGTCGATATTACGAGCAGCACGGGCACAGGGGCGGAAACTGCCAGATGCTCGGCGTGGCGGTACAGGGTGGCTGGAAAGCTTGCCCCTTATTGGTTCCGCCCTTTGCACCCTCTTGGGAATACCCAGCAGAAGCGGGTAGAGCCCCAAAGTCTCAAATGTTGCAGGGAGCAACTATTTTACAGGCAATACCCCCGCCTTAAAGTAACTGCTAAGTAGGTAGGCGGATATATGCTGTGTCATCGTTAAGTTTATTCATACTCACCTACTTGGCGGCAGTCAACAGGTGCGAGATATCGCATCTGTTGGCAGTGAGAAGAAAGAAATCAGGAGAAACAGAAAAGCAAGGGCGACGATCGCACTTGCTTGTGAACCTATTGACGAGTCGATGAGAAAATTTAATTAACGCACATTCGATCGAAATTATTTATTGTCTAGAAAACTGTGAATTGGCTCGAATATCGCACTGTCAGCGAAGATTTTTTTGGGCACCGCATTCCTACCATCTAAATCAGCAACCGTAAACCATTAACAGTTAATATCCTTTTTTTATATTTCGTAGTGCCACACCTCGGAAGGTTGCAGAACAATCCGGTGGAGCGGCAGACGGTTAATCAAGCCTTGCTGCTCAAAGTTACCGAGGGTACGAGTGACAGTTACGCGACTTGTACCGAGGATTTCTGCAATGTCCTGATGCGTTAAAATCATATCGATCAGATGTCCTCGCTCTACCTCGGAACCAAACCTCTTAGCCAGCCAAGTTAAGAGTTGATAGAGCATAAAATCAACTCTTTTGTAACCTCGCATTACCATAAAATCTTCAGCCTGCTGAATGTGACTGAGCAAAATGTCTCTATTTAGCCAGCGATCGCCACATAGTAAAATTGCTTCGACTTTAGTGAGGCATTCAATTTGAAAAGGATCGCATTTTGATATCGGTTTGCCGATCGTATCACCAGGCCCCCACAATCCCAAGGTGATAATTGTGCCATCTTCAAGCCACGTTACAGTTCGCACTACTCCAGTTTCAATTCGCCACAGAGCATTGGTTCTGTTGGGCAAGTGCGAACGGCGAGAAAATATATGTCGGCTCGTTTCATCAAAAGTTTTAGTGGAAAGAGAAGCGATAGTCATAGCCAGTTACTGAAAGAATAAAAGTTAGTTTGTCCAATGACAGCAGGATAGTGTGGCTGGCAAAAATCTATATAAATTAAAGCTTTACTAGATTCCTGCACCGTCTAAAAAGTCTGTAATGAATAAATTAGAAGACATAAATAATTTATGTTTTTCGGCTTCTTTTTGCTCTGATTCAGTTGCTTTGAGCGGAGAAAGTTGAGATTTTAAAAAATCAACCTGGTCTTCTAAGTCCTTAATCCTATCGAACAAAGCTCGAATCGCTTGAGCTTCCAAATCCGGTATGTCTTGAGAATTTTGAGCATCTTCCACCTGCTTTTTCCGAGGGATGATGCGACCGGGAATTCCTACAACTGTGCAATCGCTAGGGACATCCCGCAGCACTACCGAACCCGCACCAATCCGAACATTATTGCCAATTTGAATATTGCCTAAAACTTTAGCACCGGCTCCCACGACTACATTTTCTCCTAGCGTTGGATGCCGTTTTCCTATTTCTTTACCCGTGCCGCCAATGGTCGCTCCTTGATAAATTACAGCATAATCTCCAACGATCGCAGTTTCGCCAATTACCACCCCCATGCCGTGGTCGATAAACACGCCCCTACCAATTTTTGCTCCTGGGTGAATCTCAATACCTGTTAAAAAGCGGCTCAGTTGGGAAATCAAGCGGGGTACAAACGGCAGACCCGCCGAATAAAGCCAGTTTGCTATCCGGTGCAAAAAAAGTGCTTGCAGTCCGGGATAGCAAAATAATACTTCCAGCCAGTTGCGCGCCGCGGGGTCGCGTTCGTAAATAATTTGCAAGTCACTGAACATATTTAGTCTCGCCGTGTTTGGGTTATACAGTATCGGCAGTGCCAAGGGTTTAAGCTGCATAAAGCAGTATTGGTTTTGGCATTATTACACATAATACTATAATCCGACCGAATTACAGTAGTTAACAAGAAAAAAATTTTTCTTCCCCAGCCCTTTCTAAGCTGCCTCCGATATTTTCCGCGAAACAAACGGTACAGCTTGTTTGACTTCTTGCCGCAGCGGAATCTCGATCGAGAATTCCGTCCCCAATCCCGGTGTCGAATCGCAGCGCAGCGCACCCTTGTGCTTTTCTACGACAATTTTATAGCTGATTGACAGTCCCAATCCTGTCCCTTTTCCGGCAGGTTTAGTCGTAAAGAACGGGTCAAACAGCAGTTTTTTGACATTTTCTGCAATGCCGGGGCCGTTGTCAGATATCCGCACAATTATTTTATCGGGGATCAAATATTCTGTGGTTATGGCGATCGCGATCGGATTGGCTTTCGCTGCTTTGGGCCCGCGATCGAGGTTGTAACTCTCAAGGGCGTCGATCGCATTAGCCAGAATATTCATAAACACCTGATTTAATTGTCCGGCATAGCACTCTACTAAAGGTAAATTGCTGTAGTTTTTAACAATCTCGATCGCGGGGCGGTGGGGTGTAGCTTTCAGGCGACTTTGCAGAATTAGGAGAGTGCTGTCAATGCCTTCATGGATGTTGACAGGTTTCATTTCGCTTTCATCTAAGCGAGAAAAATTACGCAAAGATTTGACAATTTGAACAATGCGATCTGCTCCTATTTTCATCGATGACAGCAGTTGCGGCAAATCTTTGCTGAGAAACTCAAAGTCAATATTTTCTAAATACTTTGAAATTTCCGATGGAGGGTATGAATAGTGTTTTTGGTAGAGTTTTACCAACTCCAACAAATCCCTACTATATGCGCTGGCGTGTTGAATATTGCCGTAAATAAAACTAATAGGATTGTTGACTTCGTGGGCTACACCAGCAACTAATAAACCCAAACTAGACATTTTTTCCTGCTGAATTAGTTGAGTTTGAGTTTGCTGCAACTCTTGTAACGTTTGCTCTAGCTGTTGAGATTTAGCCGTGCGTTCTGCTGCTACTTGTTCAAGTTTATCTGTATAATTCAACAAGCTCATTAGATAAAGTGTCACAGCCAAGCTTAAGATAATCCCTAATATTAAAACAGTCAAAGAACGCCAAAATCTGAGAGGATTAATGTACTCTGGCGTCAGTCGCAGTTGCAGTAGCCACCTGCGATTTTCAATATTGAGAATGCGGGTGCAACTGCTGCCGTCCGGGCAGTAAGCTCTTTCCCCAATATAGAGTTGATTTTTAATGTTTTCGTCAGTAACTATTCTTTTAGTTTTCGCTTCGTAAAAAGCCAGAAATCTTTCGGCTTCAGGAGCCATAGGATCTTGAAGATACACGTTAACAAAGTTAAGTTGAGTTTCCTGTAAAGCAGATTTAAAAATAGCATCAATGAGCAAAATTCCCATAGTAAAACCTTTCAAATTTTCTGGTTTGCTCGCAGGTAAATTTTGCGGCAAGGCTGCGGTATCGCCAGGAGACGTTTGACTAAAAATTGGCAGAAAGACGAAGAAGCTTGGGGAATTTTGTGAGGGCAATTTTTGGCGATCGGTCGCGATAATTTCTTGTCTTTTTGTGGCGTTTTCTAACGCTAACCGATTGGCAGTTAAATCTAAACTTAAATCTATTTCCTCTGTTAGGAATTGCGGAGAGTCAGAAACACGGGGCAGCCAAGCGATCGCCTTCAGGCTCGGATGGCGGTAGAGGGCAGGACCAACAAATGTCTTCATTTCTGGTTGTTTAACGCCGTCAAATACGCTGTAAAAGGCTCCAGCAGCACGAATTATTTCTAAATTGCCGCTAACATCTCTCTGAATGTCTGTAGCTATTTTATCCAGCCGGTCTTGCAGTTCGGCTTGCATGGATTTGTATTCCCAATTGTACGCAACTGAAGAGGCGATCGCAGACAGTCCCAATCCTGCAAAAAGTGTTAATCCTGCCTGGATGTAACGGCGATAAGTAAGTAAAGTGCTAGTTGCTAAATTGAACAATTTGTTAGCATTCATATTCTTCGCTGACCTTTTTTTATGGTTCCCACTCAAAATTTCAGGAGGAAGCTTTTTCCCCTTCCCAGGCAGAGCCTGGGAAGGAATTTCAGGAGGCTCTGCCTCCGATTTAGAGCCACGAGACAGCATTACCAGGCACGTGCCTGGTAACGATGTGGGAGCAGTGTTTTGTAAAAGCTCCCCGATAGTATTTTGAGTAAGATGCAGCCGCTGATTTAAATTGAATAAGCAGGAAAAGTCATCGCGTGTTTGGGCTTGACGTAAACCTGCTGATCTCGCGTTAACTGTAGAGAATCGAAGCGCTCGCGACTCACGTAAGCTGTTACTACCTGCTCCGATTCTAATAGTAATTCGGTTTGAATTTCCCGCCCTAAATGAATGATGCGGCTGACTGTTGCTAATGCAAAACCAGACTGCGGCTTAGTTTGAATTTCCACATCGTGGGGGCGCAAAAACACTAAATCAGAATGGGCGGCTCCATTATTGTGAGCCGTTGAACCGTTGCTGGCGAACAAACCCGCAGCATTCGGCAGCACATTGACAGGCCCAATAAAACTCATCACAAAAGCTGATGCCGGTTTGTCGTAAATTTCAGCAGGAGTGCCAACTTGTTCGACTTTACCTTTGTTCATCACCACAATTTCATCGGCTACTTCCATAGCTTCTTCTTGGTCGTGAGTCACAAAAACTGTGGTGATATTAACTTCTTTGTGAAGGTTGTGCAGCCACGATCGCAATTCTTTGCGGACTTTAGCATCTAATGCTCCAAAAGGTTCGTCTAGCAGCAGCACTTTCGGTTGAACTGCTAGAGCTCTCGCCAAAGCCACCCGCTGCCGCTGGCCCCCGGAAAGTTGCGAAGGATAGCGATCGCCCAAACCTGTCAACTGCACTAAATTCAAAAGTTCCTCAACCCGCCTGCTAATCGAGCCTTTAGGAACTTTGCGAATTTCCATCGCAAAAGCAATATTTTTCCGAATACTCATGTGTTTGAATAAAGCGTAGTGCTGAAACACAAAACCGATATGCCGTTCCTGCACCGACTGATGAGTCGCATTTTCACCGGTCAGGTAAATCTGACCGCTGTCCGGCGGTTCTAGCCCCGCGATCATCCTCAGCAGAGTCGATTTCCCGGAACCGGAAGGCCCCAACAGCGCCACTAAAGAACCCTTTTTAATTTCCAAATTCACGTTGTCAATGGCGTGAAAGGAGCCAAAGTGTTTCGATACGTTCTGAATTGTAATGCTCATGAGTCTATTTACTTATTTTAGGAGTTAAAAAAGCAAACTCCACTTATCTGACAGATTTACAGTAGTATATCCTGAAAATAAATAATATTCTGCAAGGTCTGTAACTTTTTGTATTTTATTTCGAGTCTCTCCTGATGGGGACTGCGTTTCAAAGTTGAGGCTGGCGGGCCGGAAGAGTGAACCCGCGAGCGTTTCCAGATGTGGCTGTAGCGGTAAATGCGATAAATGCGATCGTCAGTCAATTCGGGAAAAATTAAATGTCCCCGCCCGCAGTATGCAGGTTAAATGCCCAACAGCTTAGCAGCAATGGCTGTTTTGCGGTAGTCTGCTGGCCTGACGATTCCCCGACTACCGACAATTCGCCAGTCCCGGCAATATTGAAGATTTCACGTAGGAATTGCTCCATCTGAGGTGCGATCGCACACAATTTAGATCACAATAGTTTATTCAGAAGCCAGGCAGCTTCAGCTTTGAGAAACTGAGAGAATAGTAAATTCTAACCAGAACACCACTATGGGAAAACCAACAGGCTTTATCGAATTCTTGCGCGAATTGCCCTCCGAACTCTCACCAGTCGAGAGAGTCCACAACTGGGACGAATTTCACCTGCCGATGGATGAGGACAAACTCCGCACCCAAGGCGCGCGCTGCATGGATTGCGGCATTCCGTTTTGCCACACCGGAAACCTGATTAGCGGCATGGCAAGCGGCTGCCCGATTAACAACCTCATCCCCGAATGGAACGACCTAGTATATCGCGGACTGTGGAAAGAAGCCCTAGACAGACTCCACAAAACCAACAACTTCCCTGAATTCACCGGCCGCGTCTGTCCCGCACCCTGCGAAGGCGCTTGCGTGCTCGGCATCAACAACCCGCCAGTCACGATTAAAAACATCGAAGCCTCGATTATCGATAAAGGCTGGGATGAAGGCTGGATTACCGCCGAACCACCCGCCAAACGCACCGGCAAAAAAATCGCCGTCATCGGTTCCGGGCCCGCCGGTTTGTCCGCCGCCGCGCAACTCAACAAAGCCGGTCATTGGGTAACAGTATACGAAAGAGCCGATCGACCAGGCGGCCTGCTAATGTATGGCATCCCCAACATGAAGCTAGACAAAGAACAAGTCGTAATGCGCCGCCTCAAAGTCCTCGAAGACGAAGGCGTGACATTCGTCTGCAACACCGAAGTCGGCAAAGACTTGCCAGCAGAACAACTGCTAAAAGAATACGACTCCGTTGTGCTATGTACCGGCGCCACCAAACCCCGCGACTTGGGCATCGAAGGCCGGGAATTAAAAGGCATCCACTTCGCAATGGACTTTTTGACTGCGAACACCAAAGCAGTTTTAGACAAGAGCACCAACGATAACTTCATCTCCGCCACCGGCAAAGATGTGGTGATTATCGGCGGTGGCGACACAGGCACAGACTGCGTGGGCACCTCCATCCGCCACGGCTGCAACAGCCTGGTACAGCTAGAAATCCTACCCAAACCGCCCTCGGAACGCGCGGCCAACAATCCCTGGCCCGAATGGCCAAAAGTCTACCGTCTCGACTACGGCCAAGAAGAAGCCGCAGCCAAATTCGGCGACGACCCCCGCGGCTATCTCACCACCGCGACAAAGTTCGAGGGCGACGAAAACGGCAATGTCAAAGCCGTGCACACCGTTGAGGTGGAGTGGGCGAAAAACGAGAAAGGGCAGTTTATTCCGAACCACATCCCGGGCACGGAAAAAGTGTTGCCCGCACAGCTTGTCTTGCTAGCGATGGGCTTCCTCGGCCCCGAACAGCCCTTGCTGGATGCCCTGGGATTGGAACGCGACGCCCGCAGCAACGTGAAAGCCGAGCACGAAAAATATACAACCAGCATTCCGGGAGTTTTCGCGGCTGGGGACTGTCGCCGGGGACAAAGTTTGGTGGTTTGGGCGATTAATGAAGGGCGCGGCGTAGCCCGGGAGTGCGACCTTTATCTGATGGGGAGCACGGATTTGCCTTAGTCCTTGGGTAGTAGGGGCGGGTTTATTAGATTGTTGGTTTCTCACCTAAATGGTTGGTGAAACCCGCCCCTACGATGGGCTGTAGGGGCGGGTTTTACCAACAATATTTGATGCTCACAAACCATCTATATAAACCCGCCCCCACCCAACCAATAACCCAGATTAACCTGATGTTCGATCGCATAAAAAAAATGTAGATTCGGATTTACCGTTGGGCGGGGCGGGTTTATTATATTGTTTTTTTTAGGCATAGATGGTTGGTGAAACCCTCCCCTACAAATCGATCGACATAATATTACACGACGATCGACTGCATATAAAATTTGCCATTCCATTCGATCGCCAGCGGACTAGATTCATTAATTTTGACTGAATTATGAGGATACAATTCATCTTTTCCCCACAACACAGGATTATTAACAATATATTCACGAATGGCAACTAATGATTCTTCATTGCGGATGATATGTTCGTAATAACCCCGCTGCCACACCGATATGCCTGTCAAATATCGCATTTGGTTAATTCGCCGCGCCGAAGATGTTTTTAAACCCCGCACAATTTCCGACAAAGGATGGATTGTTGATTTTCTGTGCCCAAATTTATCGGATTCTGTATAATTTATTTCTGGGCGGCCTTTCAAAACAATAATTCCATGAACGTGATTTGGCATCAAAATAAAATCGTCTAATGCTACGTTTTTGTAACGTTTGGGAAGAAGGCTCCAATTGAATAAAACAGTTTTACCTTAGGGACTCAATTGCATTTTATCATTAATAACTTCCCCGAATAGACATTCGCGCTGCCAACTGCAAATAGTGATAAAATACGAGCCGGGAGTCCTATAATCATATCCTGGCAGGCGAATTGAGCGGCGGTGGTGTTTGTTAGGATCGTATTTCATAATTTTGTCCCCATAAAACAGTTGT
The DNA here is from genome assembly GCF_036701825.1 of Microcoleus sp. MOSTC5. NCBI lineage: Bacteria > Bacillati > Cyanobacteriota > Cyanophyceae > Oscillatoriales > Microcoleaceae > Microcoleus > Microcoleus sp. MOSTC5. Next base: position 95,204 of record NZ_JAUBRK010000025.1, read on the forward strand.
TCGTTGGGCGGTGGCGGGTTTATTAGATTGTTGATTTCTGACATAAATGGTTGGTGAAACCCGCCCCTACGATGGCCTGTAGGGGCGGGTTTTACCAACAATATTTGATGCTCACAAACAATCTACAAAAACCCGCCCCCACCAACCCATAACCCAGATTAACCTGATGTTCGATCGAATTCAAAAAATGTAGATTCGGATTTGTCGTGTTCGTGAGAGGGCGGGTTTATTATATTGTTGGTTTCCGACATAGATGGTTGGTGAAACCCGCCCCTACAAAGGCTTGTAGCCCCACCAATCAACCAAAATTCAACGGATCGACATCAATAGTTAAACTAACAGAACGCGGCGTGCGATCGCGCAATCCGATCAAATCCGACAAATCCACCGACTCATCCAAAGGCAACTTCAGCAAAATCTGCCACCGATAGCGATTTTCCACCCGCATAATCGCCGCAGGTGCAGGCCCCAACAACTCACAGCCCGGTACAGACAATCGCTGAATATACTCCTGACAAACAGACGCCAATTGTACCGCCGTCACCTCAACTTCCGCCGCATCTACACTGCTCAACCGCAACAACACCAGCCGCCCCGAAGGTGGATAATTCAGCGCCGCTCTTTCTGCTAATTCTGTTTCCACAAAACCCGCATATTCGTATCGCCTAACTGCTTGAATAACCCGGTGTTCGGGAGTGTAAGTTTGAATAATTACCCGCCCCGGATCGTCGCCTCTGCCTGCACGGCCCGCGACTTGAGTTAATGTTTGAAAAGCTCGTTCGCTTGCCCGATAATCCGATAAGTTCAGCAACCCGTCAGCAGACACAACTCCCACCAATGTGACTCCAGCTAAATCTAACCCTTTCGTCAGCATTTGCGTACCCAACAAAATGTCAGCTTCCCCATTGGCAAATTGCGTTAACAATCTGCGGTGGTCGCCTTTATTTCTAGTCGTATCACTGTCAAACCGAATTGCCCGCAATTCTGGAAACAATCTCGTTAATTCCTGTTCGACTCGCTGAGTACCGCTGCCAAAGTTTTTGAAGTAAGGAGAACTGCATTCCGGGCAGTTTTGGGGGTGTCGTTCCGTGTGGTTGCAGTGGTGACAGCGCAATATTTCTGCTGTTCCTTCGCCGGCGTGATGATAACACAGGGAAACATCGCAGTTCGGGCATTCCATCACATAGCCGCAACTTCGACAAGAGACAAAGGTACTGTGTCCTCTTCTGTGAATAAACAGGATACCTTGCTGTTGTCTTGCTTGCAATTGTTCCAGGGCATTTTGCAGGGAAGTGCTGAAAATAGAGCGGTTTCCTTGCCGCAATTCTTGGCGCATATCGACTATTTCCACAGGCGGCATCGGGCGGGAATAAATGCGATCGGGCAATGATAAATAATGGATATTTGGTAACGAGCAATAATCTCGGCGCGTCCCCACAAAAGTCTCTAAAGCTGGCGTTGCGGAACCTAAAATTAAGGGACAATTTTCTAATTCGGCGCGCCATTTGGCAACGGTGCGGGCGTGGTAGCAGGGGGCTGGGTCGTCTTGTTTGAAGCTGCTGTCGTGTTCTTCATCGAGGATAATTAAGCCGAGGTGACGTAAAGGCGCAAAAATGGCCGATCGCGTGCCGATGACAATTTGCGGGGTTCCAGTCAGCATCTGACGCCATGTATCGTAACGTTCGCCCTCGGATAGGGCGCTGTGGTACACCCAAATTTGCTCGCCAAAACGGGCGCGGAATCGATCGGTAAGTTGTGGTGTCAAACCGATTTCGGGAACGAGTACGAGGGCGGATTTGCCGCTGGCTAAGATTGGGGCGATCGCCTGCAAATACACTTCGGTTTTCCCGGAACCTGTAACGCCGTGCAACAGCACTTGACGAAATCCCGAAAAAGAGTTAATAAACGCTAAAGCTTCAGCCTGAAAATGAGTTAAAGTCTTCGGTGAATCGGGAAATTGAGCAATTCCGCGATCGGCCATGAGCTCTTCCCTTTGATCGATAACAACGCTACCTTTTTGCTCCAAAGCTTTGACTACCGAAGAACTCGCGCTGCAATTTTTCAGCAAATCTTTCAGCCACATTTCACCGCCACCGCGCCGCAAAACTTCCAATACTTCTTGTTGCCGCTGGGTTAAATCTGTGAGAAATGCGCTAGCAATTAATGTGACTGCGGGTTTTAGTTTTGGTTTGGGAAGATTGGGATGTTCTAAATAACTTTCTACCCAACCGCGTTTCAATAAATCTTGCAATCCCCGATAACTTCCCTTGACTTGTCGCCGGAGGTATTGCCAACTGTAATCGCCGTTTTTTTGAGCTTGCAGCAATTGCAAAATTTGACTGGCGGCGGGATTGAGAAATGTTTCGGCATTCGGAGAAATAGCGTCCTTAATTAAGCGAATTCGGCGCACGGAACGCCTTAACAAACCGGGCGGCAGCGAGGCTTTAATTACTTGAATTAAAGGTGTGCAATAATAGCTGGCAGTGCGCTCGATCAATTCCGAGTAAGTAGGCGGGAAAAAGCCCGTACAGACAACATCTTCGACATCTTTAACCCGCGCCGGATCTAAGTCGGGTGGCAGTTGAGAAATGAACCGAATCGCGATCGCCCCTAGCTGTTGACTGTCAAAGGGTACACTCAAAATATCTCCTGGTTGCACGCTAAGTTCCGCAGGCAAGCGATAGATAAATAACTTATTTTCCTCCCAGGGGGAGTCCCCCGCAACCGTGAAAGGAGGGTTCACCAATACCTCGATCCACTCTGCTTGCACGGTGGGGCGCTGGGGCGGTTCGCTGCTGCCGTAGGATACCCCGGCCTCTGCCGCTATAGGGGTTGACAAACCAAAAGTGACAGTAGACATAGGGTTGCACATCAAACTAGGAGGAGCCGCGGTCAAAGGGAGTTTTCATTATCCCTCAGTTTAGCTCGATCGATCGATCTTAGCTGCGGGAATTGGCGATCGGAATTTCGATCGCCAATTCAGTCCCTTCTCCAATTGCGGATATGCACTCCAACCTCCCGCCGTGTTTGTCCACAACAATTTGATAGCTAATTGACAGTCCCAAACCCGTCCCTTGACCGACTGGTTTGGTGGTAAAAAACGGATCGAAAATTTTCATTTTTACAGCTTCATTCATTCCCAAACCATTATCTTTGATGCTAATTCTAGCCCATTTTTCCGAAAGAAGAGAAGTAGTAATTACAATATGGCTTGGCTTGGCTTCTATTTCGCCTAGGGAACGCTTTTTGTCTCGCTCCCGCAGGGCATCAACAGCATTATTAATGATGTTCATAAATACCTGATTTAATTGCCCCGGATAACATTCTATTTTTGGTAAATCTCCATACTCTTTAACAATTTTTATAGCTGGGTTGCCAGGTTTTTCTTTAGTTAAGTGCTGCAAAATTACCAAGGTGCTGTCAATTCCTTCGTGAATGTTAACTGGTTTCTTTTCAGCTTCATCTACCCGAGCAAAGTTGCGTAAAGTCAACACAATTTCGCGGATGCGCTCGGAGCCAACTTTCATTGACGAAAGAGTTTTTAACAAATCTTCGCGCAGAAAGTTGAGGTCAATTTTTTCAAGAAAATCTTCAATCTCTGCATCTGTTTCAGGATACCGATCCTGGTACATTGCGAGCAATTTTAAAATGTCGCCAGCGTAGTCATTGACATAGGTAATATTGCCGTAAATAAAGTTGACAGGATTGTTGATTTCGTGGGCGATACCAGCTACCAAAATTCCCAAAGCAGACATTTTTTCGGCTTCGATCAATTTGATCTGCATTGTTTGCTGGTTTTCCAGAGCTTTTTGTAGTGTAGACATTTTTGCTTTTAAAATATTTTCGGAATCTCTAAATTCCTCAGTGACTATTTTTAGCAAAGATTCTTTTTTTTGATTAATGGTTTCTAATTGGCTGCGTTCGGTTTCCGAAGTTTCGAGTTTTTCCCGCAGGATGCGATTTTCCTTTTCCAGCTCTTTGATTCTGTTTTCCCAGTCTGTTGGTTCCATCGGCTATTATTTTGAACCTAAAAAAAATAGTGTCATAACAGTTTTATAAATAAATCTAATTGCACCCTTTACCTAGTTAGAATCTCGACGCCCATCACCTCGGTAAATTTGTCCGCAAGTTTTAACACTTCCTTTATTTTGCTCGATCTAAAAATCTTATCTAAGATATATTCACAATGTCAAGTTATTAATAATAAATCTGGTTAAGACCGATCGCAACTTTTCTTCTCCGCACTCGGACTTGCGGGGTTTTCATCCGATTATTGATAAATAAGCAGGCCGATCGCAAACTTATAAAGGCGGGCTGAACGCGAAAAATTGCCCGATTCGGACAACATTTGTACAAAACTCCCCGGCTTTGCTGGGGAAAATATTAAATGTGACTGCGACCGACCGGGGGCGACTGAAAAAGTACGATCGACTGGGCGCGCGATCGGGCAAGCAATCTCAAGTACCAAGCCAATAGCGCTCTCCCAGAACGCCATCCCACTATACCATTGCTGAGAAATCTGAATCCCATGTGTCGATCGTACTCACACAGCAGCACCATTTTGTGCTAAGAACTACTACTTGTGACAACATCCACACAGCAGTTTATATTTGGAGAGTAATTGATGTCAGGTAGCGAAGTTCGTGCAGACTTTTGGATGAGCGAGTACATAACCCCTTGGGATATTTACGTTCACGGCATCATCGGCGTGCTCGCTTACAAGAAAACAGCCTATCAAGAAATGTACGTAGTTCAGACCGGTACCTACGGCAAAGGCTTAGTTCTCGACGGCAAATGGCAATCTTGTACAGGCGACGAGTTTCTGTACCACGAACCCCTGGTACACCCAGCCATGATTTGTCACGGTTCCCCCAAAAAAGTGCTAGTTCTCGGCGGCGGAGAAGGAGCTACAATTAGAGAAGTGCTGCGCTGGAAAACAGTTGAAAAAGTCGTAATGATCGATATTGACGGCGAAGTAGTAGAAGCTTGCCGCGAACACCTGCCAGAAATGCACCAAAACGCCTTTGACGACCCCCGCTGCGAAGTAGTAATCGGCGATGCTTTGGACTATTTAGACAACACAGACAAAGATTGGGATATTGTCATTTCTGACTTGTCCGATCCCATTGAAGAAGGCCCATCTTTCCAGTTGTTTACCAAGGAATATTTTGAGAAAGTTCGCAGCGTAATGTCGCCTGACGGGTATTTCGTAGTGCAAGCGGGGCCAGTTTCTCCGGCCGAAATGAAAATGCACGCTCGCATTGTCAATACCCTGAAATCGGTTTTCCCCAACGTTCAATCCTGCACCAGCTTTATTTCTACTTACGGAGCTCCTTGGGGTTTTGCGGTAGCTTCTACTCAAGAAATAAATACGCGGCCAGAACCTGAAGTGACTGACAAATTACTCGCCGAGAAAACAACTGGCGGGTTGCGGATGTTCGACGGGATTACAATGTTGGGGTTGATGCAAGTTCCCGGTCACTTACGGCAGGTAATCGCCGCTGAAACCGAAGTTTACACTATCGCAGCACCACCTAAGTTTTTCGGGAAAGGCTCTGTCGGTCAGTGAAGTTAAATTGGAAGAGAAAAGTAGTTTGGAGTAACTGAGATGGACAATTTAATTCGCATAGTCGCTGCCATTTTTCTTCCCCCGTTGGGCGTATTTTTGACTGTTGGCATCGGTACTGATTTTTGGATCAACCTGGTTCTCACGTTTTTGGGCTTTATTCCCGGGATCATTCACGCTGTTTGGGTCATTGCTAAGCACGATCGACCTTAAGTTGAGGCAAAATCCAGTTTTTGGATAATAAACAGGCTAGAGAGAATTTATTTTCTTTCGCCTGTTTTCACCCATTAATCTGTATTAAATCTGCGTTCATCCGCGTACCCTTCCCGAAGGCGAAGCGCCTACATCTGCGGTTAGAAATAAAAAAATCTAATTCTTCTCAGAACGAGATTGCACCTCAATTTCTTCACACACCAATTCAGCAATTTTTTTCGCCGCCCCCGATTCTCCTCGAACCGCACGCAAGCGATCGCCCATTTGTGCTAATTTTTCAGGATGGCTCAAATAGTCGATCGCCAATTGAGCTATTACTTCCGGTTCCAGCTTCCCAATTAACTCCGGCACAATCTCTTCCTGTGCCCAAATATTCGGCCAAGCATAAAGCTTTCCCTTTCCCAATTGCCAGATTAGCCAATTAATCGCCGTCGCAAAAACTGAACCGACTAACGGCAAATTTGCCAGCAATCCCGGCAATCCGTCCCAAGCTTTCATCGCATCCAATTGCTGCGTCGGAATCAAAACAATCATCGGTACAGCTAACGAACCCAATTCGGCAGTATTCGCTCCCACAGTAGTTAAACAAAGGCTGCATTCTGATAGCAAATCGTAGGCGGGCGTCTGCGTCCAAAGTTCTACTTGCAAGTTATTTGCTGTCTGCAAAAACGGCCGTTCTGTTAACTGAAGTTCGGCGCTAGCGTTCTCAAATAAATGCAGGCAAGGATTTTGTTTGGGGTCGGCAAAACGTGCTAGAGTTTGCAGATCTAAGGTAGGAGCAACGGGAATTACAAAGCGAGTTTGAGGGCGGATGCGATGGATGGATTGGGCGATCGACAAACATAACGGTACACCTAAAGCTAATTTGGCGGCTTTAGAACCGGGTAACAATCCAATTAATTCTATTTTTGTACGAGGCAGAGCCTCTGGATATGCGTTTCCAGGCACAGCCTGGGAACGAGCTACTTCCGCAATTAAATCTCCTACCACTGTAAATTTATTAGCATATTTTTCGGGAATTTTAGCAAAAACTTCAGGTTTCATTGCCGCAAATTTATCAATCCAGCGATACCACCGCGCGTCCCATTCAGCATAAATAACAGTGCGATATTTTAGCCTTTTGCCAATCACAACTGTAAAAAATTGATCGCCGCCTAAAAACAAAACAACTCCTGTTTCATACCAATCCCAGTTTTCCGCAGTTTTGCCCGATAATAAGAATGGAAAAAAATGCTCGGGCGCCTGTACTCTGTCCACTTCTGGGTAGGAAGATGCGATTTGTGCTTCTTTCCCGGTGGCGTGCGGACAGGGGGACAGCACCACAGAGATGCGCGCTTGAGTGCCCGCGTTTCGCAATTGCTCGCGCAAAGCTTGCACGGCGGGACGCACCCAAGTTGCCAATTCTCCGGGGCCGTTGGAGAGGATTAAAATATCTACTGCCATAGGACTTAATATTTGAGAGGATGCAAGGGAGATTTTATGACAGATTTAATTAATGCCGTCAAGACGGGTGATGTTGCGGCTGTAGAAAGTGCGATCGAACAGCGTGCAGATATCAATGCCAAAGATGAGCAAGGTGAGACGGCTTTGACGGCTGCGGCTGAGGCTGGCAATTCTGCGATCGTCAAAAAATTGCTGGCTGCAGGTGCGGAGGCAAACAGTCAAGATAATGACGGGTGGACGCCGTTAATGAGTGCCGCTGCTGCGGGACATAGCGAGATTGTACAGCTTTTGCTGGAGGCGGGGGCGGATGTGAATGCTAAAACTAATTTTGGTTTGACGGCTTTGATGAGTGCTGCAGGTAGCGGGCGCACTCAAGTTGTGGAATTTTTAATCGATAAAGGAGCTGATATCAAAGCTAAGGATAATAATACTTGGACTGCGTTAATTTGGGCGTCTTCTGAGGGTCACAAAGATGCGGTTGAGGTTTTGAAGCTAGCGCGCGATCGCCATTAAAGACTTAGAAACCGGGTTTATTCGAGAAACCCGGTTTCTGGAGGGTACAATTAATTATCGTACTCCCAGCAGCGATCGGGCAAATCCTGAATATCTTCGAGATTTCTATCCAATTGAAAATGTATAAGTTCCAAATAATGATAATTGATTCAAGGTCAGATTTCCGCCGCCCTCAATAACAGCGATCGTGTCAAAGTTACTGATTGATGGCACTCCATTTCTAGGGTTACTAAAGCCCTTCGTTTGGATAGCTAAATCTCGACCATTGTTAATGGGGAACACCGAGAATATATCTAAGTAAGACTCTGATTGTGCGATAGCTCCTGCTAGCTGAATAGTATCCTGACCTTGAGTAAAGTTCCGAATTGTAGCAAAACCCGGCCCGATCTAAAACTGTGTCGATCCTAGTGGCGTCCCCCTACTGGTTATGTTCTCCTCACCAAGCGCAAATGTATCGCGGCCGCTACCGCCAATGAGAATATCGAATTCATTGCTGCCGTCACTTTCATACTCTCGACCGCTTCCAAAGCCATTACCTGTACCTAAACCTACTTCAACTGCAATTAATTCAACTTTCCCCACCCCGGAACCGGTGAGGATGTCATTCCCAGAACTTCCGACAAAAGTCGCAGACCGGCTTGGCTCGTTTTTCCCAAAATTGAAGTAGTGTTCCCGACCGGTTTTCAAGGCTCCCGATTCGACAAACGGCCGAACATCGGGATTTTTTTGTAAGTATTCTGTTTCAAAAAATGAAGTCCCAAACTGACCGTCTTTGATGCCGAATTGAATGAAGTGCTGGTAGCCATTTTTAAAAGTTCCATTCTGAATAAACGGCTGCAACTGTCGGTTATTTGCTACATAAAACGCTTCGTCATACTCAGGCGATACGCGAGTGCGACCTTCTTCGTAACCGTATTGAATAAAGTGGTCTAGCCCGGTTGCAAAAGGGGCGTTTGGGTTGTTGGGGGTGCGGACTAAGGCAGCGATGTCTGGGTTGCCAGCGAGGTAAGTAGCTTCGTCAAAATACCGCGATACTTTGGTCAGGCCGCCGGCTTGACCGAACTTTTCAAAGTGTTCTCTGCCGGATTTTATAATTCCTGCATCAATGGCTGGTTTGACCCAAGGATATTGGGCCAGGTAGTATGGTTCGTCAAAAATGTCATAATTTGTCATAATTATTGCTCCAAGCTTAGTCTGCTTACTTGTCGGTTAAACTTGACCCACTATAACTAACTCTACGAAATCACTATGTCAAGTTAATTATTGTTAAGCCTTTTTTATTATTTTTATGGCAAACACAACAGTGCGATCGCCCTTTTTGCGAATGTGCGATCGCACTCCCCAGTAGCAATCAGGCAAATCCCCAATAGCTTCTAGATTTCTACCCAAGTGAAAATCTAGTAACTCTAGATTCTGGTAATAAATTCAAGTTGAGATTTCCGCCATCTTCAATAACAGCGATAGTGTCAAACGGAGCCGTTCCGGGAACAGCGAGGAGTGAAGCTTTGTATTGGATAGCTAAATCTCGATTGTTGTTGATGGGCAATATCAAGTATTGATCTGAGAAAGGTAAAAACGCATCTCCTAGCACGATGCTATCCTGACCTTTTGTAAAGTTCCGAATTGTCGCAAAACCCGGCCCAATATAGAATATTTCGGTTCCGGGCGCAGAACTTTTACCGCCTTCTATAAGGTCTCCGAGTACGAATATATCGCGGCCGCTACCGCCAATGAGAGTATCGAATTCATTGCTGCCGTCACCTTCATACACTCGGCCTTCGCCAAAGCCATTACCTGTACGTAAACCTACTTCAGTTCCAATTAATTCGACATTTCCTAAGCTGTTCAGCATCTAAAACGCATATAGCATAGTATAATATGCTGATATTTAGAAAAAATCAATGCCTACTAAAAACTTCCTCAGTTGCCAGAAAAAAGAAAGTCTACAACAAGCATTAAAAGAGCATGAGCATCCAGATATTCGGCAAAGAGCCTTGATTTTTTTGTTAC
>NZ_JAUBRK010000026.1:0-104198 GCF_036701825.1 Microcoleus sp. MOSTC5
GATGAAAATCCATGAGCTTAGCCTCTAGCATAAAGTTCATATATTATACAGTTTACACCGCAAACCCAGAAGACCCCGTATTGTAGGACTCTGAAAGCGCGGAATATGTATACTAATAGCCAGTTTATGGGTGCAAAACCCGCCTCTCCCCACGTTATGTTTATTTGTATCCACTCCCTAGTCCGGACAGTTTTGATTTCATAGTCTTAACCCCTCGATTTTACGTTGGTATCTCGATCGCGGAATCGCCTTGAAACCCCTATTATACGGTTGAAAATCAAAAACTGTCCGAACTATTGCCCAATAAATTATAAGTTTGGTTCAAAATTTATAATTAGGTTTGTAGTGGAGACGAGGAGCCTTTTATCGCCCGCGCCGCGCCGACAACAAACAAGGTTATAATTAGCGATCAACCGGAATCGATCTGAGTCATAAACTCGGTTTATTAGTACAGATATAGTTATCAAACCAATAATTGTGGGTGATGCCGCGTTTTTCTAGGTAAGTCCTATTAAAACAAAAATATCCGATCGAATTTATTAAAATTCCAACCCCCCGACAAAACCCTCAATCCCTTGCAGCCGACACCTGTGTATCAAAAAAATTATCCGCCAAATAGTCTGCACTCCGGCTCCTAAGAGGTGTCCCCCCCTTATGGTACATAACACTGAGGTCGGCAAGCCTGTTATATTGGCAGTATGTAGGCAAGTTTCGGGACTACAGGTACTTGCACGTAAAGGAGTCAGAGTGTCTGCTTCCAGACGATACTTCGGCGAACAACTACCAAACCACAAGTGATTCAAGTTATGAACAGCGAAAAAGTCAGTGTAATAATTCCTGCATTCAATGCTGCCGACACTCTGACCCAGACAGTTGCCTCCGTACTCAAGGGTACCCACAAGAATCTAGAAATTTTTATTGTTGATGACTTCTCTACTGACGCTACTGACAAAGTTGCCGCTAAACTGGCAGAACAAGATTCGAGAATTCAATACTTCCGGAATCCCCAAAATTACGGGGTTTCTAAGTCTAGAAATTTAATGATGTATCGCGCCACAGGCGAATATGTAGCATTTCTCGACAGCGACGATACCTGGGAACCCAACAAGCTAGAAGTTTGTTTGAAGATGCTCGCAGACAATCCCGAAGTCAAAGCTGTGGCTCACGCTTTGCGGTATTTAGACAAGCGCGGCAACAAGTTGAGTTACATTCCCACCTATCCTACAACTAAAGCAGAAATGCAGGCGATTAAGGAGACAGGAGAAAGCCCTTGGGTTTTCCCGTCTTCTGTGGTAGTCTATCGCTCCATTCTTCTCGAAGAAGGCGGCTTTGCAGAAGATTGGCAGGTAGGAGAAGATACAGAGTTATTTACCAAAATTGCTCAAAAGTATGGCTTGCTAGCGACGACAGAACCTTTGGGAAATTATAGAATTAGAGGGAACTCTCTCACAGATAAGCACTGGCTGAAAAAGCGCATAGCTTCTGATTGTGTCAAAGAGAACCAACTGCGACGCTTGCGGGGAGAAAAAGAGTTATCGCTCAACGAATACGAACAGGTATGCTTTAAGAATTTGCCGCTTTTGAAAAGGCTTAACAAATTCAGAGAAGTTTTGGCACTCCACTACATGAGAAAGCTGGGACAAAGTTGGTTAAATCGGGAGGTTTTGCCGACTCTTGTTTACGGCATCGCTAGCACAGCGATCGATCCTCAAGCTACTTTGAACAAGTGGAAATGGATGAAGGCTCACGATAAGTTGAGTCATCAAACGGCAGAGGGAATCAGTCATTCGGCAGAATTAAACCGCCAGCAATCATCTAAAATCGGGGAGCTTTCCTAAAGAAACTCATATTTGTATGCAGGTTTTAGTCAAGAAATTAGGTGATGCCAATAAAGCCGAATCGAAGCCGATCGCGCAGGGGCTGGTTAATACGCGCTCTTGGGGTTTTGAGGCGTCTTTGACTGTTAATATCCTGTCGGAGCAATTACCCGCAATACCAACGACAATGGCTTGCAGCCGTGCGATGGGAGAAAATATAAAAATTTTTGAAAGTCGCGATCGGATGTCAGCCTTGATTTATTCGGTCGCAAGCTTCAACCCTGTACATGGCGTAAATAGCAGCGATCGCCCGCCGTGCTATTGGCTCCCAAAACAGTTACACTAAATAATGTATAAGTAAAAAGCAAAGTTTTTTGAATAAAAAAATGGGTAGCAAACCCTTTTTTGAGGCAGAAAATAAAAGCAAATATTTAGAAAAAATTCTGCCTTCTACCTTCAGAAGACGATCGCCTTTTTACTGTGAATTAGATTGAATTTATGGACTGGCAAGAAATTTCTGGCAACTGGGTATTAATTCCGTCTAAACCGATCGCGATCGTACATTTTCTCGGCGGTGCATTTGTGGCGACAGCACCCCAACTCACCTATCGCTGGCTGTTAGAGGCTTTGGGGAATCAAGGATATGTTGTAGTAGCAACGCCGTTTGTCAATACTTTGGATCATATTGCGATCGCCCGCGATGTCCTCAACAAATTTGAAAATGCCCTCGATCGCCTGCGCGCCACTAAATTGCTCAAATCTTCCTATCTCCCCGTTTACGGCATGGGACACAGTATGGGATGCAAACTGCACTTGCTGATCGGTTCTGTGTTTGACATAGAAAGGGCAGGGAATATTCTGATCTCTTTCAACAATTATGCGGCATCCGAAGCAATCCCGATCGTCGAGCAAATTTCCCCCGTCTTTAAAGTGGAGTTTACCCCTTCCCCGCAAGATACCAATCGCCTCGTCCAAGATAGCTATCAAATCCGGCGCAATCTTTTAGTCAAATTTAACGGCGACAACATCGACCAAACCCTGCTTTTGACAAAACTGCTAAAAGCACGATTTCCCGACATGATTACAGTTCAGACTCTAGCGGGCAACCATCAAACACCCTTGGGTCAAGATGTTAGCTGGCCTGTGGGTCAAATTTTTACACCCTTCGACGCGATCGGGCAATGGGTCAAACAAGAAGTGTATCGAGAATTAAATCAATTAAAACGGACAATTCTGCTGTGGCTTAATCCTGTGTCAAAGGATTTTTAATCTTAAAGTTCAGATTTTAGCTTAGTGATCTTAAATTTAGGAATTACCCATAAACTCTATCTGTAGTGCTTTGGTTTCCCTTTGCTCCTACCAATAGTGTTGAATAGCTGTTTGCGTAAGCCCTCAAACTGCCAAAGGGATGTCTAAGCTATGTACTCATAGCGGCGACGATCCGACTTTTTCGACTGACCTTGAGCCTCAGTGGTGAGTCAAAATGGCGATAGGTGCATCCGAGGCTAGGTAAATTACCGCCTTAGGCGTTGCTGAATTGAGGTATGATTTGTGCGGTCAAGAGATGTTTTGGCTACCCGATTTGCCTCGTTTGAGCGCGATTGAAATGATACGATGGATAGGGAACCGGAACATCCCAAAACTTAAGATAATGAATTACTAGCCTCATTGAATGTTTGAGCATTTCTCCCGACTTAGAATAGCACAGTGTCTTGCGATGAAGTCTGGCTTGCGTAATGTCGCAGTCGCGTATTCTCGCCCTCTACTCTGGTCATGTAAGTTTTACAGATAATTTGGTCTTCCTCTGGAATAAACATGGGGTAAACCGGTCATCAATCTGTGATATAAAAGTAACATTTCCAATTGCCAACGCACCTCCCATAGTGGCCGAAAAGTTGTAGAACGAGTTCCCAATACCCATCCTAAAATCCCTGGCTGAAAGTGATTTACGGCCGCCCCTCGCCAAATCTTATTTTTTTTACCCACAAACCTTTCTAGTTCATCAAGTTCTTCCACCAGGGGAATCGTGTCTGGTTCGCAAGCATCAGGGAGCAATTATCCTACTGGCTTGACCCAATTTATAATGCTGGTGTGATGTACTCATGCAAATCCTCTCAATTGCTCGAAAACCCATACCATTGACCGACATTTTGAGACATTCACGTTTAACTTATTCAGAATAACCTTTATGAGGTTGGTAGCAATCTATAAATTGTCTGCCACAACCGACACAAATATAATTCTGTTTACTTTTTTGATGACCTTTTTTATTAACATGAGTTGACTCACATTCAGCACATTGCACAAGCTCTGCGTTTTTTGAAGTGTTATCTTTTGGCTCTGGCACTATAAATTTATCATACCCTAATTCAGCAACACCCTTTATTTGATGGGGGTGGTGTTCCTACTGATTATCTCATGGTCAATCGACCGGACATAATATTAATGGGGGAAATACCGATGCTATGGGAATTGCCAGTGTCTAGGGCGGTGCAGTCAAATCAAAAGATCGTAAGCTGCGTAGCAGCTTAACAGTCACGCAGGGTTATTAGGGAAAAGTTGAGGGGCTACCCTCAACCCTTACCCGCTAAAAATATTAGTGTTATTTTTGATCGTCGATACAGGGCGAATAATTTTTGACCATCGACAAACAGTTCCGGCCATCAGCCGTTCTCGTATAACTGAGACTGTCTGCGATGTCTTTCATCAACTTCAGACCCCGGCCGCCTGAAGCTTCAGGATCGATTTTTTCCGACATATCTTTAATTTTTTGCTCTAAATCAAACGCAGCGCCCGAATCCCAAATTTTAATATCTACTGATTCAGTACACACCGCCACCTCAATGTCAACCGGCAAGTCCGGCCGTTTGCCCTCGTGGGCGTGACGCACCGCATTTGTAAAGCCCTCAGCCAAAGCCAACTGACAGCGTATCCACACACTTGTGGGAATTCGCTGCTCGTACAATTGTGCAAACCATGACAAAACTCGGTCTAAAGCACTCAGACCAGTATTGACTTGAAGATCCGCTTTCTTTAGGACTTGCAACTTTTTGGAACCTTTTAATTCAATCACGCTCTGCCACTGAAATTATAGTTCCATAAAATAGAGACAAATGTTGTATTGCCTTTACTTTACGTTTTTAACTTTTTTTGCCCAAAGGCCGGCAACTGCTACCACCCAAATCACCCATCGCAGTCATTCACTGGCAGCCTCATTTTCCACCTTCTCGATCGGCTCTTTTGCCATGTAAAACCGGGCAAAATTGAATGGGAGTGCGATCGTACTAGCTTTTGCTGCTAGGAAAATAAATGTCAAATCGACTAATTAGGTATTTACGATAACAGAAGTCCCGCCCAGATGTCAATTCGTCCCTGCAGCCCAAAAAAGTCCATAAAAGTTTATATTCTGAGTATAAACTAGGGGTGAAGTTCAACCGAACCAAAATTTGCCTCAAATTTCAAGGTAAATTGAACTTGATGGCTGGCCGGCAAAAGCATTTACCTGGAAAGCGATGTTATAGAAATATTCTGGGAGATTGAAAACCCTGTCCCGATCGGGCCCGGATTCCAAGCGACGGCTCGACGCTCGCTTCGCCGAACGTCTCAAGGGACGAAGAGTCCCCATGTTCTTTTTTATCCGTCTTATGCTGGGTGTGGTACGATCGTAATCGATCTAAAAGTGAGTATAACTAAACAACATAAAAACTTAACTGGATTGGTTGAGCGATCGGTCACACAAACACGGTGTTGCTGTTTAGGAAAGCTACATTTGAACAAAACCTAACTATAAGTCAAGAACTAATTGAGTACGGTAGCGCATACCGGAATTTAGGCTTCTGGAGAGAGCGACCTCTACTTAGACAGGAGAAATCCTGTCGCAAGAGGTGTCAGCTCGTTGAATGAAGAATTGATCGTGTATGAAAGACCTGAGAGTGTCAATAGACTATACTCAATCTCAGACAAGGGCGCTGACAGGATATATTTTTAATGACCCCCAGACCTTGAAAAACTTGTAGTACCTAAGTGCCCATGTTTCAAATTCTGGTTATTGACGATGATACGGCTGTTCAAGAACTGCTGAGAAGAACCCTGAAAAAACAGGGTTACGAAGTGACAGTAGCAAGTAATGGCGAAGACGGTGTAGCCCAGGCGCAAAAATTGCGTCCGGCCTTGATAATTTGCGATTGGATCATGCCGCGCTTGACCGGCATAGATGTCTGCCGTCGAGTTAAGGCAGATCCGGAGCTGTCAACTACACAATTCTTTTTGTTGACTTCTTTGGGTTCGATCGCCGATCGAGTCAAAGGGCTCGACGCAGGTGCCGACGATTTTATCTCGAAGCCGATCGAACTCAACGAGTTACAGGCGAGAGTACGCGCGGGATTGAGGCTGCACCAACTCAGCCGAGATTTGAAAATAGCCAAGCAAAGTCTGGAAGCAGAGTTAGCCGAGGCCGCCGAGTACGTGCAATCGCTGCTGCCAGATCCGATGACGGAACCTTTTAGCATCGAGGCAAAATTCATTCCCTCCCGGCAGTTGGGGGGAGATTGCTTCGACTACAACTGGCTAGATGCCGATTATTTGGCGATTTACTTGCTCGACGTAGCCGGTCACGGTTTGCGGGCGGCGCTGCCTTCTGTGGCCGTGCTGAATTTGCTGCGATCGCGCACACTCCCGAACATAGACTATTACAAACCCAGCGACGTTTTGCGCGCCCTCAACACCACATTCCAGATGAGCTACCAAAATGACAAGTATTTCACCATCTGGTATGGCGTTTACAACCGCATTTCTCGGCAGCTCATTTATGCCAGCGCCGGCCATCCGCCGGCGGTGTTGATTTCCCAGTCCCCTGCGAGCACTGCTAAAATCCAGCGATTAAAAACCCCCGGAATGCCGGTCGGGATGTTCCCCGACGCCCCCTATGTCGATAATTGCTGCGATGTCGAGGATTTGAGCACTCTCTACATCTTTAGCGACGGGGTATACGAGATCCACCAACCTGACGGCAATATCTGGGGGCTTGACCCTTTCGTTGACCTGTTAGCAGCTTACAACGGTGCAAGTGCCGACCAGTTAGAGCTGGTTTTGAACTACATTCAAAAGTTGAACGCTAAAGCAGTTTTTGATGATGATTGGTCTTTACTAAAGGTAAACTTTGGCTAGCTGACTTCTTGCATTGCATCTGCGACCAAACAGCAAGAAGGCAGCAGCCCAAAGATTTAGTTAGTTGAGAGAATTTTGCTATTAAAAGCATCCCGGGTCGGAAATATCTCGAAAACTCGATCCATGCTGGTGAGTTCAAATAAGATGCGGATTTGCTCGTTGATAGAACAGACAACTAATTGACTCCCAGCGGCCCGGACTGTTTTGAGCGCCAAGACTAAAGCGCCCAAACCAGAACTATCCATAAATGTCACATCAGTGAAGTCTATCAATACCACATCGGCTCCCGCTTCCACTAGGTCGCTAATCTCTTGGCGGAATTGACTTGCCTTGGTGCCGTCTAAAATGCCAGAGGGCTGAATAATTTTAACTACAGGACTCATATTTTGCGGTGGGAATGTCAGAATTTCTAGCCAGACTAGGCTAGTATAGCTGCGAGATGGACTCCGAGCCAAATAAGAAAGGGGGAAAGCGCCAGAGCCTGAGAGCGGGAGAATAGTTTTGAGTGCAAAAGATGGTGTTCGTCGCGGATCGTAACGCCGATCGGAGTCGCAGCGCTTCGCCGGGAGTGAATTTTGAGAGGGGACAATCTTTGTTCTGCCGAATGCCTTCTGGTATTAATCAAACAGGGCTAACTTTGGCGCGGTAGAGCAGTTTGTCGCCTTGTCTGTAGCCTGTGTAGCGGACTTTGACGGGTTCTCCGGGCTGGGCTGTTCCTTCCATGAGCTGGTGCTGTTGGGGGTTGTAGGGAATCTGGGCTCCGACAGGGGCGATCGACTCCACTCCCCAATGCTCCAATAACTGCTCGACTGGCCGCAGCAAGGGCAGTAGTTTCTGAGCCCGCAACTGGTGATTTTCCTGAGCTTTGCTCGCAGCAGTCGGCCACTGCAACATCCAAGATTCTAAAATTTGCACGCTAGAAAGCTGGAATTCCTGCATCAAAGATTCTCGCTGCTGTTCGATCGAAGCTTGCAGGCGCTGATATTCTTGTTCTAGGGCTGTTGATGGTGCCTGTTCTAACTCTACATAGTCTGGCGCCAATGTTGCGAGCAGTTCGGTTAAGGAAATTTGCAAAGCTTGACTGATTTTGAGCAGGATGTGGGCTCGGGTTTGCAGGGCTAAGCCGCGACGCAGGCGACTTAGCTGGATCTCGGGAACTCCTGCTTTTTGGCTGAGTTCTCGATCGCTCGAAAGCCCCGCCTGTTGCATCAGGCGTTGCAGTTGAGGAGCATAATCTGGAATATTGGCAGTCACGAAAAACTCATCCAAATTAATAAATGGACATATTCTCGATCCTAAGCTCTCAGGAGCATTAACGAAATACATTTTTGGGGCGGGCTGTTCGGCCCGCCCCACAGCAGTTTCGCAATTTATGAAGATGCAAGTTCAATTCTTGAAAGCTTGCTATTTGACGGCTACTTTTTCCCGGGCGGAGGCTGTTGCAGTTGTGGCAGAACCTTGCAAATGCGCTTCTAGGAACCACAAACGCTTGTCAATTGCGCGCGAAATTTCGGTATACAAGTCAGCGGTGTCGGCGTCGCCGAGTTCCGCTGCTTTGTCTATCGCGACTCGCAGGTGTTGGGCGTAGGGTGCGTAGCGATCGGCCAAAGCCGTCACGTATTCTTTCCCGTCTAAAATGTCGAAAGGAAACTCTGGCAGGATCGAATCTGCGGCGGCTGTGCGGGCTGTTCCTACAGCCAAACCGCCCAAAGCTGTAACCCGTTCTGCAACTAAATCGATGTATTCTTCGAGTTCTGTTGCCATTTCGTCAAACAGCAAGTGCAACTGGTAGAAGTCCATGCCTTTAACGTTCCAGTGGGCTTGTTTGACTTGAGTTTTTAAGTCCAGAGTCGTTGCCAGCGTGGCGTTGAGCAGCCCGACTACTTGAGAGCGGGTGGCGGCTGACATATCGATGCGGGTGGGGTAAAGATGTTGTTTGTGGTTGTTGGCAGTCATAGGTTTTTAGGTTGTTAGTAGTGATTGTCGATCGAATATCTTAGAAAGGTTTGGGCGATCGAATGTTTGCCTGTCGTGAATTTCTATTGAGAGGCTCAGGCTAAGTGCATCTGCAACACGGCACGGGTAGCTCGGCGTACTTTACAGCGGATAGTTTCTAAACCGAGACGCTGGCAAGCTTCGTAGCGGTGGCAGCCGGAAAATCCGTAATACTGACCATCTACTTCTAGCACATCGATGGGTTCGTTTAAACCTACCTCGCGGATGGATTCCATGAGGGCGGCTACTTTGGTTTGGTCGTTGACTCGCGGCAGGGGGCGGCGAATCTGGTTGAGGGGAATTTCTTCTATCCTCATGGCGGGTCTCTTTTTTGCTTGTTCTTAAATCATACTCGTAATGACTTCGACTTGGCAAGAAAAATGAGGACTGAGGCAAAAATTAGGTTTTTGCTCCATGACCGCGATTGCCCCATGCGGAATAATCGGAAAATTTGCGATCTTGTTCACGTGCAAGTCGAGCTACTGGTGAATGATGTTGAGCAGGCGATGTATCAATTACGTCTGAACGCAGGGCAAACGCATCTAACTTTTGATTTTCTATATATAGTTGTTACAACTGAAGCTAAAACACTATATGTGGAATTTTTTTGTCAATAAGGAACAATAAAGCCGAGTTATTGGTTCAAAAGCTCTCTTTATTGACAAGATGCGTTTGCTCTGGCCCTGCGTCTGAACGGAGTTCAGTTCGTCACGGTCGTGTTGAGCAGCGACAGATAATCGCATCACTGCGAATATCTTGATAGCAGCCGCTACAACACGGTTGTTAAACAACAAGCATCAACATCAAGGGCTAGTGCGTTCGACGATTTCAACTGCTTTGGCATTCAATCCCTTATCATTTGTCACAAGCACAAACTCGACGACATCTCCAGGACTCAATCTCTGTTCAGTACCACGAATATCACGGAAATGAACAAATATGTCTGGGTCGTGGCTCCCCCGAATAAAACCAAACCCCCTAATGTTGCTAAACTTTTTTACGGTGCCCTGTTCGCGTTCAAGTTGAACAGCAATAGATCTAGATTTGGGTCGCTCAAAATCTTTAACGTCTGAATTTTTAGCCAACTCATCATCCAAAAGGGTAATGAGAGCCGTTGTAAAAGCTTTGCGACGAGTTGCCTCAAACGGATTATAAGTTACTTTTGCCAATGCTCGATCAATTAAAAGAGTGGCGCTCTTGAAAATCTCAAGAGCTTTCGCTTCATCCCATAGGACTGTGCGTAGACTCTCACAATATTTTTCAATCCTTTTGTTATTCAAATACGGTGGTTGAGATGTCTCACTGAGCATACGAAAAAGCATTAGGAGATGGAAACGAAATGCACGATGATTCTTACCGTTTAATTCCTTTTGTACAAAGAAGCGTTCAAGCAGCGTATAGGCATAACCACTACAGTAATAAGGATAAGGGTTATGTTCCTCTTCAAAAAGTTTGCCTTTGTAAGCTTTCAATAATTCGCCGTAGTAGCGATGGGTACTTTGTGGTTCATTCAAAAACATCCCCAAAAAACATTTAACTTGTGTTGCGAGCGAAATGATTTGGGCTGGTTTTATAGGAAATCCGTCATATTGCTTAGAACGTCGTTCATAGTAAAGTTGCCCTTCTGTTTTAAATGTGTTGTAAAATTCTTCTAGCTCTTTATGAAAAGGCTTAGTAGATTCAAATGCTTCGACATAAACCTGTGTCTGCCTGTTGGTTGCTCGAATAATTTGATTCGTAACTTCAGTGTTGTTAGTAACAATCAGTTTTAACGGCACAAACATTTTATCAGTTAGTGCATCCTTGTTAAGGAATATCACATGACTGGTTTGACAGCCATTAACAACCTGATAATCTTGAATAGAAAAGCGCGAACCAACCTGCGTAACATTTTTGGCAACCACTGTAATTCCATTATTCAAAAGCGCAAATCTATCACTTTGATATTCGTCCTGTATTGTTGCCTCGATTTCTTGGTTGACAAGATTACTACCTTGGAAGTCTCGAACATTATCATAAAAAAGACTTCTAAGAAGATTACCATCTGTGTCTGTAATTAGTTTCAAATATTCTGAAGCTGGTAGAATTCCAATGTAAGCTTGATGAATTTCGCCGATGGACGGCATAGCTGTGTGCTTATCAAAATTAATCTCCTTAGTGACTTTTCGTCTAAGCTCTAAATAAAGTCGTTTGATATGTTCATTATCAACGGCGACGAAGCGAACTATGCTGAATAGTTTGGTTGCTTCAAGTACAGTTTTTTCATTTTTCACCCTACCCTCTAGGGTTGGATCTGCTGCCCATGTTCCTGTTGTGACGTAGTACATCTCACAAACAGGTACTTTATCCATGTCGATACTCAAAGTGTAAATATAATCTTTAAGAGCGCGAAGATTTGTCACTTGCGGGTTCATAGGAATAGCGGGTTGCTCTTCAAAGAAACTACGAACGCCAAACAAGAAGTTGCCTAATTCTCCTGAGTCAAATTTTGGGGATGTTTTTGATTGTATGAAAATAAATTTGACATCAAAGCGGCGGAGGTTTTCGCGAAAATAGTCAATTTCCTCTTGTGAGGTGACCATGTGATCGTTGACAAGAATTGCTATTCCATCAAGACTATTATCATTGGGGCCACCAACTGTCGTTGCTTCAACATCAAAAGGATCAGGATGAATTTTTGAGAGGATTGTGTGATTCACAAAGTATTCAAAAGCAGTTGGTTCATCAAGATGCTCAAGACTGCTGTCGTCTACAAATTTTTTGACGTAACTCTTTAGAATCAGATCCATATTGCTGCAAATTGGGAAAAAAACGTATTTATCAAGTTAAGCCTTGACACTGAGTATCAAAGCTGACCACCATTATAACTAGAAAATCCTTAAATGTCTTTATGCCAGAGACTTTCGGTACTAATGATTGCACCCTCCACGATACCTTTTCAACTACGCCCTCACAGATAACCCAAGTGGTATAACTATTATTAGGCTGCCCATTTCCGCAGAATACTTCAAATTACGCAGATAGGCGGAAGGTTTCCATATAAATCCTTATTAGATTAACATTTTTTATTTAATTGGGCAAATTTGGGTGACTAGGTTGACTTTCTTGCGTCCAACTCGGGAATTCTGGCAATAAGCAGCGCCCTAAAACAAGATCGATCGCCCCTTAACAAAAAATGGCAGCATCTGCTACTTAATCCTATCAACTCAATCCCGCAATAATATTGACACTCATAGCCAGAATAGCAGTGTTAAAAAAGAACGACAGCACGCTGTGAAAAAGGACGAGATACCTCGTGGAACGAGAAGTGATCTGCACGTCTGCAACTTGACAAGTCATGCCAATACCAAAGGAGAAATATAAAAAATCTTTGTAGTCAGGTTCCTCGTCGCCCGGAAAATCCAAACCCCCCGCCTGTAAGTAACTGCCGTGCTGCTTGCTGCGGTTTTTGTAGTAGCTGCGGGCATAGTGCATCGTGAAGATAGTGTGTACCTGCATCCAAGACCCAACAATTGTGAGGACAGAAAGCCCCAAGTGCAGAAATAGCAAATTCGGCGACAGACCTTTGGTATCGCGCAGCAAAAAGAAGATAGCTAACAAGCTAGCAAAAGCGGCTGCCACGATCGTACTTAAGATTGTTAAGCGGCCAGCATCCAACTGCTGAGCGTGGTGGCGCATCATTTCGGGAGTGCCTTGCAGCATCAGCATCCAAGTCAAAATCAGAAAACTGACCGCGCCCGCGTTCCAAATGCACAGCGTCCGAGTCAGGGGGAGATAATCAGGCGGCAGCAACACAGCAACTGCCATAGCAAACAGAACAGACACAAACACGCGGTGCCGGACGCTCCAGACCCAGTGAATTTTAGATTGGGAAACATTTTTCACAGTAATCTAGTGTAATTTACGCACAGTAAGGGTTAGAAAATCTCAACTACTGCCATCTTCGCAGGAACTCCCAAAAAATAGGTATGAATTGGTAACACGCAGCACAGCCACGCTTTTTCATGCCTTTCGATAGATCGATCGACCTCAACGTTCTAGGTACAGTGGGAGAAAAGATAAATTGCGGTTTGAAATTATGGCATCCTCCCAACCCCTCAAAGGCATTGAATTGATCGACTGCGCCAAAGCTAACGCCCAACAAGGAATCGCCACAGCCGCTGAGCTTTGCGGCTACGGAGGCGACCTCAACACCTTCGAGCGGGAACTGAAACAGGCTTGCCAAAATATCGGCGTCGAAGTCAAGGAATTGAGCGATTTGATTACAGATCAGCAGATGATGAAAGAAGGAATGGGCATTGAAATCGCTCCAGATACTCCCTCAGAACTCTAGACGCAATCTCCACCGCACCAGTTTTAGAGTTAAGACTGCCCCGACACCAATATTTTGAGTCTGCTAGCTGAGGCAGGCTAGAATGTTTTGCATGGGAGCTTCCGACTTTAGCCAGGAGTCGCGTTTTCTCCCGCGAACAGGGTGCTTTCTGGAGGGTGCTGAGATTGTTAGGAGGACTGTCGTGTCAGATCAGCAAGACCGAATTATGCGTTTGTTTATAGAGGAGGCTAAGGAGCACCTCGATACTCTAGAAAATGGTTTAGTGGATTTGAAGTCCACGATGAAAGACCCCGAAAGCGTCCAAGAGATGTTTCGAGCCGCCCATTCCGTGAAAGGAGGGGCGGCCATGCTGGGTTTAGATAGTATTAAAACAACCGCTCACCGCTTGGAAGATTGTTTTAAGGTGCTCAAGGACGGGCCCGTCAAGCAGGTTGACCAAACGGCAGAATCCCTATTTTTAAAGGGAGTTGATACGCTTAAGGACTTGCTGGGGCGACTGGAGGGGCCTTTCGGCTTGAGGAATGAAGAGGGAGAAAAACTCGTGCAGCAGGTGATGCCTGTTTTTGCTCAACTCGAAACTCACCTCAATAAATTGGCGTCGGGCAAAGTGCAGGCGGTTGCTGCTGGGTCTGGTGCGCCTGCCTCTCGAACAGCGGGCGCTGTGCCGGCAAATTTTGCTGTTGAAGTGATGACTTTGCTTAAAGAAATGTTGCAGGTGTTCAAGCAGAAAGAATCGGTTGCTAGTCGCTCCGAGTTGACGGCTGTTTGCGTTCGCCTCTATAAGTTGGGAGGTAAAATTGAGACTTGGCAAAATTTAGTGAAAACAGCTAGAGCGGCGATCGTTAATCCCAAAAACTCTTATAAAGTCTTAGCTCCGCTGATTATCAAAGAACTCAAAGAAGCTGGGGATTTGGTGCAAGGGGGGAAAGTCAAGGCGATCGCTCCGAGTAAAAATTTGCTACTTTTGGCAGCAAGCCCAAAACCAGCAGAGCCAATCGCCTCAACAGCCCCAGCAGCAGCATCGAAGCAAATAGCACTTCCAGCCGAACCGAAGGCGGTAGTCAAGCTTTTGCTCAAAACCTTCAACAAAAAGCAACTCTCGGAAATCGCCAAGTTACTCGTTAACGCCCTCAGATCACCCTCAAACTAGGACTTGTTGCAGTAGAAGATAGAGTCAAAGCAATATTTTTGAGGCGGATATTTTTCTGGTGGGTGCTGGCAGCCTGAGTTGAGCAGCAACTCGAAAAAATTCACTCAGTCGAAATTTTTGCCCTCTACCTTCTACTGTTTGGTAACCCTGCGTTAGAATTAGTAAATATGTGGGCGTGCAATATTGTACCTGAATTAAAAATCGAGCAGGCTTTATAAGGCGGTAGCTGTGAAACCAATTCGTTCATTAGAAGATGCTTTAAATCGCTGTCAGGCGATGGGAATGCGCTTGAGCCGCCAGCGTCGATTTATTCTAGAACTTTTGTGGGAGGCAAAAGAACACCTCTCGGCTCGCGAAATTTACGATCGCCTCAACCAACAAGCGCATTCGATCGGGCATACTTCGGTTTATCAAAATCTAGAAGCTTTGTCGAGAGAAGGGATTATTGAGTGCATAGAACGCTCGGAGGGACGCTTGTACGGCAATGTCAGCGATTCTCACTCTCATGTCAACTGTCTGGATACGACTCAGATTCTCGACGTTCATGTGGAACTGCCGATCGAATTGATCGAACAAATCCAGCAGCAAACAGGTGTCAAAATAGTAGACTACCGGATAGATTTCTACGGTTATCGAACGGCAGAGTCCGCAGCGCAAGCATCGAGTGTCAGCGATACGCCAAAGGCTTCGTAACCGATAAAGTCGCTGCTGTTGGAAGCAAAACCGATTTTTTGGCTCGACCTGTCGGTCGTATAAAAGCATTTAAGTATTTAGCTGCGCTCGATCGGTTTTTTTGCCGTCTCCCGCCGGAATTAGGCACACTAGAGAAGAGTGAAACTCGATCGCCAAACTTGGCGATCGGGAATAAATACGACTAAACAAAAAAAAATCAGTTCTACCCGCTACACGTAAGAGTTTAGGCAAAATTGGGCTTTTGTACCCCCTTGATTTTTTACTCGGCTTGGAATGGACGAAAGTTTGTTTTGTGTAGTTCCGGTTTCAAGCGCTGAGTCTTAATAAAGGGAATTTATGACCCAAATTTATGATTAGACCTTACTTAAACCCCTCCAAATTTATCTGCGGAGCAAAATCTAAAATCTAAAATCTAAAATCTAAAATCGATCGACTGACGGGGGCTTTATACTGTTTTTTTTGCTAAACTGCCACGGGATCTGTGAATAACTGTTTGATAACTGGTATGATTTACGTGCTTCGAGAACCGAAAATGCTCAGAAGCAACCAGTGGGGCCAGACACGAACCTCACTATAAAACGCCGTAGAGGGAAAGATTGCCAGTACCTTGAAGGAAGTTCTCGATCTCCTTAACAGGAGTCAGAAGCCGACATCACAATCTATGATTTGATGTGGGAGTGTCACATTCTAGTGCGCATTACAGGACAGGCTGAAGTAATGGCGAGACGACAATCTGACCAATTCCACACACCACCGCAATACAACCCATCCCCCAAACCGACGGCACAGTTCAGTGCACAGGCGACAGGCGATGCGAGTTCCTCAGTAACGGCGCAGCCGACCGAGGGAAAAAGAACTTTTTGGCAGTGGCAACTTATCTGGCTGAGTCTCCTGGTGGGATTTGGAGTAACGGGGGCTGCTGCATTTCTGTGGTTGCTGACGATGCCGCCGCCGCCCAATTGCCAGCAACTGTCGCCACTGGCAGCGGATGGAGAGCGACTTTACTGCGCTCAGCAAGCAGCTAAGTCGGGCAAGCTAGAACAGCTAGAATCGGCAATGGCGCTGGTGCAGGCTTGGCCGAAAGAACATCCGCTATACTCCCAGGGTCAACATTTGATAGGAGAATGGTCGAAAGCCATTCTGGGATTTGCCAGGGCAAAAATTGAGCTGGGCGATTTGAAAGGCGCTCTGGAGATTGTGGCGAAAATTCCGAAAACCAGTCCGTCTTACCCAGAGGTACAGGAGGCTGTTACTGCTTGGGAAAAAAATTGGCAGGAGGGCCAAAAACTCTACGATACAGCCCTAGCAGCTTTGAAAAGTGAGGATTTAAGGAAGGCTTGGGATTATGCTCAAGCTCTGTTTAAGCTGGAAAATGTTTTCTGGAGTCAGAAACGGTACAACGAGCTGATCCAGCAGATTTCTTTGGAAAGAAACGGCTGGCAGCGCTTGCAAGAGGCTAGAGATTTGGCGCAGGACGGAACTCCGCAAAAGTTCGCTGAGGCGATAGTCCTGGCTCGCAAAATAGACTCGCAGCTTTTTGCCCGCGCTAAAGCTGAGAAGGAAATTGAGGGCTGGAGCCGGACTTTGCTGGCAATGGCTACTAAGCGGTTGGGGGCGAAAGACCTGCCGGGGGCGATCGAGGCTGCTTCAGTTGTGCCGCAGGATTCCCCGCTGTTTGCGGAAGCTCAAGATTTGATGCAGTTGGGTAGGGCTCAGGCAGTGACGTGGAACCAGTCGATATCAACTCCGCTGCCGCAACACGTTTTTAGCTTGCTCGAAGGGCAGGGGGCTGCTAGCCAAATTGCTCCGGGTCGCCCTCTGTACAAGCAAGCTCAAGTTCAAATTGAAAATTTGCAGGTGCAGTTTCAAGATTTGCTGCGGCTGCAAGTGGCGAGTACGATCGCTAGTGTCGGTCAGATAGGGACGTTTGCACTGGCGATCGAGCAAGCGCAAACCATCGGACTCAAGCAGCCGCGGCGGGTTCACGCTCAAACTTTGGTGGCTACTTGGCGCCGGGAAATTCAGCGGATCGAAGACCAATCTTTTCTGACCCTGGCAAAGCAGTTGGCAGAACCGCAAACGGTTGAAGGACTCAAGGGCGGCATCGCTCAGGTAGTTCTGATCGCTCAAAACCGCCCCCGCAGAATAGAAGCGCAAACTCTTTTGGCTCAGTGGACGAAACGCATAGAAGTTATTCAAGATCAGCCTTTTTTGGATGAAGCGATCGCCCTGGCAAAGCAAGGAAAACTTAGCGCTGCTATTGAAAAAGCTTCGGCAATTAAGAGCGGTAGGACTTTGTACGCCAAAGCTCAGGATAATGTCTATCAGTGGGTGAGCGAACTGCAAGTTGCTCAAGACCGACCGATTCTGGATCGAGCTTCGGAATTGGCGTCTCAAGGCAGTCTAGGAGCGGCGATCGATACGGCTTCCCAAATCGGTTACGGTAGGGCGCTGTATTCAGAGGCGGCAGGTGCGATCGGGCGCTGGAGTGCTGAACTTAGAGCCAACAGTGCACCGCCGCCGGAACCCGCTCGCGATTACGCGCCGGCTCCGCAACAGGAGGAGTACGCGCCGGCTCCGCAACAGGAGGAGTACGCGCCGGCTCCCCGACAAGAGGAGTACGCGCCTCCTGCCGAGCAGGCTCCGGCTCCCGAGCCTTACTATCCGCCCGCGAGCCAAGAGGCCCCGGCTCCCGAGCCGGAACCTTACAATCCGCCCGCAAGGGAACCGGAACCTTACTATCCGCCTGCTAGAGAGCCGGAACCGGAACCTTACTATCCGCCCGCGAGGGAGCCGGAACCTTACTATCCGCCCGCGAGAGAAGAGGCCCCGGCTCCGGCTCCGGAACCTGCTCCTCCGGCTCCGGCACCGGAACCCGCGCCGCCCTCGATTCCTGAATCGGCTGGGCCTCCTGATGGTAATTTGATCCCCGAGTAATTGGGTTTTGGCGCGATCGAACTCTAAAATCTCAAATGTAAAATCGAGTGAGTAATTTCCAACTGCTGTCGATCGATGGCGACCCCATTTTCCGGCTGGGGCTGCGAGTTGCTTGCGAGCAGTATCCAGACTTGGAAGTTGTCGCAGAGGTTTCAACGGAAACCGAGGCTTTGGGGATTCTAGAAGCTCGCTCGATAGACTCTGGAACAGCCAAGAAGCCTGCTGATTTGGCCATTTTGGCTGTTGAGACTTTAAATTGGCGATCGGGTCAAACAGAGGCGCTGGAATTTTGTCGCGAACTCAAAAATTTGTACCCCAACCTGCCACTGTTGCTGCTAGGCGGGCCGCTGACACCCGAGCAGTTGGCGGATATACAAGCTGCCGGCGCGAATGGCTATTGTCCTAAAGGTAGAGATATTTCCCTGACAATGGAAGCTATTCGCGCGGTGGCATCGGGTCGCACTTATTGGGCGACGGATGCGGGCACTAACCCGGAAATAGAACTAAATGCAGCGGGGGTTCAAACAGTAGAAAACTCCCCAGAAATTGCAGAAAAAAATGCAGGTGAGCCGACAGTTGATACGCCAGTACACAAAAAAATGCTGGCTTATTTTTGTCTGTCTGGACTGCGGGAAATAGATGCAGCTTTGGCGGTTGTCAAAGCTGATTTGCAAGAGGTTAGAGCCGCAGATCCGACAGATTTGCCCTCTATTTTAGATGGGGTTGTACTCAGCGGGCGCCGCAGGGAATTGCTGGCCGCTCGCTGGATTGTCAGTCAGTTATTATTTGAAGGAAAAGGGGAGAAGGCAGAGGGAAGGAGCAAGTTCGGCAACGGATTTAACGGAGGTCGCTTAAGGGAAGAGGTTGGAGGAAAGAATGAAGAGGAAGACGGGAGAAGGAAGACGGGAGAAGCAAGAAGGGAGAATTTGTTAAATAGTTCTCAATTGCAAGTAGCGAATTCCCAAGTTTCGGCTGAATCTTTGGCGGTTGTAACTAATTGGCAAGCTAGCTTGTTTGACTCGGCGGCAGCTAAATTGGAGTTGGATTTGGTGAATTTGACTGGCTTGCCTTTGGAAATCGATATTTTGCGATCGACCAAAAAGCGCGAATTGATGAGTTCCATCCTGCGAAAGTTACAGGATTTGCTTGAGGAATTGCGCTTTTCGCAAGTGCAGCAAACTCAATTGTCGCAAAAAATGCCTGCTATTTTACGGGATTTGTGGGAGGCGACAATTATAGATTTTTTTGGCAGATACTATACACTGCCAACGGGAGAAACTGGGGTTTTTGATGGCAGTCAAACCAGATTGAAACTGGCAGAAACTCAAGGG
Source organism: Microcoleus sp. MOSTC5 (assembly GCF_036701825.1). Taxonomy (NCBI): domain Bacteria; kingdom Bacillati; phylum Cyanobacteriota; class Cyanophyceae; order Oscillatoriales; family Microcoleaceae; genus Microcoleus; species Microcoleus sp. MOSTC5. The sequence continues at coordinate 19,423 of NZ_JAUBRK010000026.1, forward strand.
GGAAATGCTGCTGATATCTTGGCAGGCAGCGGCGTAGAAGTTGTGCCGGTGCTGCTGGCCGATGCTGATGTAGTTGGAGCAGAAATCCTTGACAGAATACCGATGACAGTTGATTGGTTTGCACATTTGCTATTTGAAATTCCTCTAAAAGTTGACAATGCTTCTTGTGTTGCTGGCAGCCCGGAAGCAATGCAGCGAGCTGAAGCTTTGTTAGAAAATTTGGCCATTCAAGTTGCTAGCGGAGTGGTACAGCCTCTGCTAAATAATTTGGCGAATATTGAGGAAATCAAGCAAATCTTTTACGATGGTAACTTGATTTCGACACGAGAAATTGAGCGGTTTCGCAATAATTTGTCGTGGAGATATCGCTGGGATAGCTATTTTGTGGAGCCGAAAGCTATTTTTGAAAGCAGGTTTTGGCTGTTTGTTTTGGGCGATTCTGGAATTAAGAGAATTTCTATTTATGCTCCGCGAAATCTGGAGTTAGCACAGCTTTATGGGTGGCAGTTAGCCTTGACTTTGCTGCTGGAAACCAGGGATGCGATCGCACCTAGAGTTCGCGCGGTTATCTCGCTGTTGGGTGCTGGCGTTGTTTACGTTTTGACTCAGGTTATAGGGCGGGGAATTGGTTTGATCGGGCGGGGAATTATCCAGGGGATTGGTAATTCTTTGCAAGATAGCAAGTTTGGGAAAAATGGGTGAGGCTTCGGCAACGATTAGTAGAAACGATTGCATAAATCTTTGAGCCAAGGCGGAAACCTGAGATTAAGCAGGATTAACGCCGATGCTTTCCAAAATATTTTGCGAATGTATGCAAGAGTTCGAGTGTAGGGAAGTTAACTGATTTGATATAATTTGTGATTGGTGATTAGTGCTATTATAAGATAAAACTTAGTGCTATAAGGTTGACTTTTTATGAGTATTATGATAGCGATAGATGCCGATCGCATAAACAGTTTAGATTTATCTCCGGTGCGGACTGCGATCGAAAAGTGGCTGGCAGAAGGAGCGATCGCCCAAAACGAACAACAGCTACAATTTGAAATAGAGTATCCGCGCGAAGAGTTAGATCCGCGAGAAATTTCGGAAATTCCCGAAGTGCGACTGTGGTTTATTCGCTTGGATGCTTGTTACCCTTGGCTGCCATTTTTGCTGGATTGGAAAGCGGGAGAATTGGCGCGCTATGCCGCGATGTTGGTGCCGCACCAGTTTCACCGAACCCAAGGTATTCAGTACAATCCTGAAGCTTTGGAAATGTTTTTGATGAACAAAATTTTTGTGTTGACTGATTGGTTGAATCAGCAGGGAATCCCCAGTAAATCGAAGTTGATGGCCATGTCGCAGATGTTTGGTTATGATTTGGAAGATGCTTTTTTTGATGTGATTGTACCGCACAAATAAGCGAGCGCGCCTCTAATTAAAATCGTCCTAATTAGGTAGGCTACTTTCTGCCTTAAGAGTTACGAACACAGGTATAAACCTGGTTTCTTCCCTTGTGGCGCGGGCTTTCAAGCCCGCCTCCGCAGCTATAAGTTCTATCCACAACAGCTTGATTAAGCTTGACAGCAACCGTACTCAGACTTTAATACAATCCTTAAACCAGCGCGCCTCAAAAAATTGTTGCTGGACTTCAGAATTTTCTCAGAATTGATAGTTAGTTTAAATAGACAACGATCGCCCCATTCAATCGATCGAGGAAATTTACCATGAAAACAGATTACCTCATCGTCGGCAGTGGTTTATCCGCGCTGGTTTTCGGAGCTTTGATGGCAAACTCCGGCAAAACCGTACACATCCTCGAAGCTCACGAACATCCGGGAGGTTTTGGTCACACCTTTACGATGGCCAACAAATACACGTTTAATGCCCAATTCCACTACGTTTGGGACTGCGGCGAAGGACATACAGTCAATCGAGTTCTCAAAAAACTCGGTCTCGATCGAGATGTCACCTTTGAACGGTACGATCCGAATGGCTACGACCACATGAGAATGCCTGGGTATGCGCTGGATATTCCCTCGGAACCAGAGGAACTGATCCGCAGATTGTCGGCGCTGTTTCCCGAAGCGGGCGAGAGAATTCGCCAATTCGTTAACGAAGTTGAGAAAACCGGCGAGGGACTCAGAAAACTTGCTCCTCCCGTCAAACCAATTGAATTGCTCAAAAATTTCGGTGACGTATTCTGTGCTGTCCAACACCTCAACAGCACGCTTCAAGACGTTTTCGACAAGTTCCAACTCCCGCAAGCCGCCCAAACCCTATTAGCCCTGCAATGGCCGGACTTTTTGCTGCCGCCAAATCAGCTTTCTTTCTATGCTTGGATTGCCTTGTTTAGAGGCTATCAAGAAGGTGCATTTTACCCGACCCAGCATTTTGAAGATGTCATCAATTCTTTAGTTAAAGTCATTGAATCCAACGGCGGGAAAGTTCTACTAAACCATGAAGTCACGAATTTTAGGGTGACAAACAGAACAGTAACGGGAGTTGAAGCGATGGATTTGACCACGCATCAAACCCATGAATTCACGGGCGACACGGTGATTTGCAACCTTGACCCGAAAAGAGCGGCCAAGATGATTGGAGAGGAACTGTTCTCTAAAACCGTGCGGCGGAAACTCAACTATGAGTATTCTGCATCTAACTACATGGTGTACTGCGTTGTCAAAGATATCGATCTCCGAGACTATGGATTTGGCAAGTGGAATACGTTTCATTCGGAACATCTGGATCTGAATGAAGCTTTTGCTCAAATGTACGAGCAAAATGATTTTTCTCGTCCGAGCTTTGCAATTACGACGCCAACTTTACTGACGGAAGCGCGGCGGGATTGTCCAGAAGATTGTCAAATAGTCGAATTTCTGACTGTTGCTAATTACAGCTATTTTAAACAACTTTGGGAGAGCGATCGCAAAGCTTACAGACAGAAGAAACAAGAGATTCTGGACTCGATTTTAGATGTTGTTGAAAAAGACTATGTTCCGAATTTCCGCAAACACATGGTCTTTCATATTACCGGAAGTCCGACGACTAACGAGCGCTTCTGTTGGTGTCCTAACGGTAATTCCTACGGTTCCAACCTGACGCCCCGCAACATGGGAGTCGATCGACTAAATCATGAAACATCCCTCAACAATTTCTATTTCTGCAACGCCTCCTCGGGCTATCCAGGCTTTGCGCCGACATTTTGGACCGGGGCGCTGCTTTATCAACGTTTATCCGGCGATGCGATTTTAGGCTAAGGAAAATTGGCCATTGGTTATTTTCCTGTTTATCTCGTTCCTTGGCAAAGCCAAGGAATGAATTTCACTCTTGCTCTGCCTGCTCTTAAAAATCTCTCGTTTCTGCTCTCGTTATCTCGTTCCTTGGCTCTGCCAAGGAATGAATTTCTGGAGGCTCTGCCTCCTCTTAAAAATGACGAGGGACAGCAACAGTGAAATGCGTTTCCAGGCTCTACCTGGAAACTAAAATTTCTTCCTTCTTCCTTCTTCCTTCTTCCTTCTTCCTTCTTCCTTCTTCCTTCTTCCTTCTATCAATCTAGGAGTGAACTATGAGAATTGCAATTGTTGGGGGCGGAGCTAGCGGTATGGCAGCAGCCTACTGGCTCGATAAACAGGGGCATCACGTCACTGTTTTGGAAAGGCAACCGATTTTAGGCGGACACATTCGGACGCTCAACAAAAATGTTGCGCCCAATCAATCACAGTGCAATGAAATATTAGAAAATGGAGTGCTGGAATTTCCGACTGTCTTTTATAATTTCGTGGCTTTTATGCAAGAGCTAGGGGTTGAATTAGAACCCGTACAGATTGGTTCCGCGCTGTTTCTTAAAGATGGCGAACACTTTTTGTCTAAGGTTTCTATCCGGAAAAATTTTACCGGAATCCAACGCCTGATCGAGTATTTGCGGCTCGATAGTATCTACGCTCGTTCGGCTGCATTTATTTTAAAAATGCGGTTTGCTAAACAGCACGATTTCTACGATATGCCACTTTCTCAGAGTTTGAAAAGCTCGTGCATCCGCAATTATTGGCTGAAGTTGCTGACGATGTACAGCTACTCGATACCGTTTGAATCGCTCGACAATTTTCCGTCGGAATTAGCGCTGCCGGTTCTGCGCGAATATGCCTCGGTCAACTGGGTGAGGATTAAAGGCGGGGTGTATTCTTACATTGAAAAGATTCTGGAACGGTTTAAGGGCGATATACGACTGAATGTGGAGATTGCCCAGACTTTCAGAAGTGCTGATGCTGTAAAAATTGTGCTTTCTAATGGGGAGAGTCAGGAATTTGATAAGGTGGTTTTTGCGATGCCACCAGACCAAGTGATGAGGCTGTTGTCCGATCCGACGGATGCGGAAACGAAGCGGTTTTCGGCGTGGAAAGGCAATTATGCAACGACTGTGCTGCATTCGGATACATCAATGTACGATCGCTACGGTATCCGCAATTTATCAGAATTTGATTTTTTCGAGACGGACAAGGGATGGGGATATAATGCTAGCTTGAATCAGCTTTGCGGCATCTCCTCGCCACGAGAGTACAGCTTAGCGTTTCAACTGGAGGAGTCGATCGCCAAAAAGAACATTATTCACATTCAGAAACATCACACGCCGCTGTACACTGTCGAGTCTTTTCGATATCGAGATGAAGTTATCGAGACTAATGGCGAGAACAACACTTATCATGCGGGAGCTTATTTGGGGAATGGTTTGCACGAAGGAGCTATTACCTCTGCTTTGCGAGTCGCGAAATTAATTGGGTGAGCTCAATTGTGAGGCTACAAACTTTCGCAAATATGGGTGAATTTCTTGCCGGTGCAGCACTCTCACAAAACTAATGATATCTGCATCAAAAGTTAAACCAATGCCAGAGCCGCCGACTCGGATGCGAGATTGATTTGTGCCGCTGACTAAGCTGGGACACCACCCCCCGCAGGTAAGTAGGCATCATGGCTCACAGATGCGGGCATTGTCGATCCGCCTAACTGAGTACCCTCAAAGTTGGCTCCCATGAATGTGGCCCCGCTCAAATCGGCTTCGCTCAAGTCTGCATAGCACAGCCTAGCCCAATCGAGGTTTGCTTGCACCAAAGAAACTCCCACCAGATTTGCCCTGGTTAAATCTGCTCCCATCAACTTGACACCCCGCAACTGAGCCCCGCTGAGATTGGCAGCTAACAAGTTCGCGCCTTCCAAGCTTACCCCGTTCAGTTTGGCTTCGCTCAGGTTGACGCCATTGAGATCCGTCCTGCTCAGGTCGATGCCGTTGATGTAAGCTTTCCTGAGATAGATGCCTGTTAGTTGAGCGCCAAAAAGCCTTGCACCGCTAAGTTTTGCCCCCCCGCAGTTTGCCCAGTTGAGGTTTGCTCCCGTGAGATTCGCGCCCCGCAGGTTGATAAATTGCATATCGGCTGTACACAAATTGGCGTTCCAGAGGATGGCACTCCGCAGGTTGCTACCTATGAGTTGGGCACCACTCAACTTTGTCCTGGGCAGTTTCGCTTTGACGAGGAAAGCTCCGCTGAGATTGGCTTTCGTTAGCTCTGCGTCCGCTAGTCTGACTTGGCCCATTTTGGCAAAACTCAGATTTGCTCTGTAAAGGTTTGCGTCGTTGAGTTCTGCTTTGGTCAGATGCGCCCGACTCAGGTTAGCTCCCGACAGGTTAGCCCTAGAAAGATTTACCCCGACCAAGATGGCTCCGCTGAGGTTTGCTCCGCTGAGGTTTGCGCCAGCAAAGTCTCTGTTTCCATTTTCGTACTCTTTGAGCAGCTCGGTTACTTCCATAGTTGTCAGATTCCTAATAGGGGAAATTTATCTATAAATACTCACTTTTTATAAGTATTTTATATCACACGGAACGGATGCGATCGCACTTTAAAGAAAGCTGAAAATTAACTTTATATTTTTAAGTATACTTTGTTCTTTTTCAATAGTCCAGAAAGTTTTTATGCCGTAGTCTGAAACCCTTGATTTTGCGTTGAAAGCTTTTGTGCCTCGGCAAGCGTTGCTTGCTTTTATACGATCGCCCTGAAACCATTATTCTAAGGTTGGCACTCAAAAGCTATCAGAAGTCTTGCATTAACAACTCTATATATTCATGGGTAACTTTTGTATAATTACCTTTTTCACTTCTGTCGTGCAGTGATTATATATGTTCGGACTATCCATCTACACACCAATATGCTTATGTGTTATGGCTACCACCTAAAAAATTACTAATTTCTTGAGAAAGTTTTCCATTATTTATAATAAATTAATCTCCTTGTTGTCAACTGTGGCGAACAGCTTTTTTGAACTAAGACTACTGCAAATTTGTTCGTTGTGTTCGCGCCAGGTGTGGCGAAGGCTGGCCTAGTCGTAGCTCCATATTTTATCTACTGTCATTTTTCATTAAAATTAGATATGGAACAGCTTAATAAGCGAGAATTATTCTCTGTTGTGTCGCTGCTATTCTAGGAGTCGATCGCGGTTAAAAGTAATTTTAAGACATTGTACTTCTGAGGGATTTATCGATCGACCTAACGGTAGAGGCTATTCGCTCAAAACCTAGGGGATAATATACAGCAGATTGTACAAAACTAACAGCGAGTAATATCTGTATACGATCGCCCCCTCTACTGGCAGTTAGGCAGATGTGTCAATCTATGTTATGCTGAGTCAAAATTGAGGAACGATCATGTCCAAAGAAAGAAAAAGCAACAAAGAAGTCAAAAAGCCAAAGAAACAACCTGATGGTGTTGCTAAGCCCAAGGATGACAAAAAAAATTATGGTAGCACCGATGGCCGCAAGTAGAGATAGCTGCCACTCTCGGAATTGCGATTAATTTTGTGCAATTGTCATTACTATCGATTATTAACAGATTTAAATATCCTATTTTGGGATTATCCGAAAACAGGTTTATTATATCTAGGGGAGATGCAGTGCTAAACCCAAAGTATAATGAAATCTGTTTTTAGCCATGAATATGAAACCTTCCGTTGCTGTATGATTGCCGCTCGTAAAGAAGCGCAACTAACTCAGGAGTCTGTTGCTAAATCTCTTAAAAAGCCCCAGTCTTTCGTAGCCAAATATGAAAACGGTGAACGACGGTTAGATGTAATTGAGTTTCTGTTAGTTGCCCATGTAATTGGTGTAGATCCTTGCGATATTATTAGGAAAATTTCACAAAAAATATCTGAAGCATCTTGTGAGAGCGAGATATGAACACGCAAGATGTAATCAGACTTGCATCCCAATATCTAGATCGCTTATCGAGTCATACTTTCGACGTTTTAGATGTATCTAAACCTGTCACCGTAAATGCAGCGGTGAACCTCTCTAAAGTAATCTCGAAACTTTCACCGTTAGTTGGAAATTTAATCGAATTTAACACAGTTGAATTCTTGAATCAACAAAATGAGTTTGCTGAATTTGGCACGTGGCAGAGGCAAGATCCGGGGTTTCCAGATACTATTTTTGTGGGTACAGTTCAACCAACGCCAGGATTAGAGATTAAAGCCTGGTTCCCATTAGCAACAGAGATAACAGCACGTTTCAAGGATAGTCAGAATCACTTTAGGTTCGATCGGACTCACGTTGCTATCCTGGCATGGCTACCCGATAAAATCATCTATGGCAAGCCTCGCATTCTTGATGTGTGCGTTGTCTCTGGTTTATCGGTAGCTGTAGCGAGAGATACCCACTATCACAATCCGCCGGATTATCTTGTTTTAGGAGCCGGAAGATACAACTCAAAGAACAGCAAATTTACAACAGACGTGTCTCCTTCAAACCCAAGAATACCGTAAGCTCCATCTGAAACGATGACAGTAGGTTGCTCCCAATTGTCGTATTGCTGGAGACTATCGCCGAGATATAAAGCAACGTATTCGTCACTTTATGCAGAAAAATTCAAGTTGGTATTGAGAGTAGCTTTTTTTCCACGACCAACAGTGCTAGTCGCCTTGCTTTTTAAGATGCTGGGAGAATTCGCTTCAGGGTTACATCGACTCATTTGTTGATTTACGTGGTTCTAAAAATTCAGTAACTAATACCTTATCCTATTTTGGGATATCTGGTTGGTAAGACCCGTACAGTGTAGAACCCTGAGAGACGACAGCCTCAGTGTTTCAATCCCTAATAGGGATTTATTGTGATTGTGGCAAAAAAGAGGTAAGAGCTCGCTCAACCCAACAAATCCTCAAAGGTAACTCTGGCGGATCTACCCAGCCTACAACAATTTTATATTTAAGTAAAAATATTTAACTTTACTAAATATTTAGGTAAAGACACAAAATGATGACTAACTATCTATCGCACAGAAAATTGTGATATGATACACGAAATTTCGATCGGTGTAAATTCTACAGTCAAGAAACTGACTTTATATCATTTGTTTTTATTTTATAAATATAAATTACCGTATAAGTGGAGGAATTTGAAATGTATGGTTTAATTAATCGTGCGATTCAAGAGATGGTATGCGAGCATTTTGATGAAGCTACTTGGGAAAAAATTAAGCAGAAAGCGCAAGTCCTAGACGAGCAATTTCTCATTTTAGAAGCTTATCCTGATGATTTGACTCATCGTCTAGTGAAATCTGCTAGTGAAGTGCTTGGCTTTTCTGGCGCACAAATTATGCAGGATTTTGGCGAATACTGGGTTAAATATACTGCTAGTGCGGGTTATCAAGAAATACTAGATATGGCGGGAGATACATTACCCGAATTTCTCGAAAATCTAGATGATTTACATACTCGGATTGGGGTGCAATTCCCTAAGTTGCGACCACCATCTTTTGAATCTACAGAAGTTGCCGAAGATGTGATAGAGCTGCATTATCGCTCTACACGGGAAGGTCTGGCACCAATGGTAGTCGGGTTAGTCAAAGGTTTGGGCGATCGTTTCCAGACAGAAGTTGATATCACACAAACTCAATCCCGTGAAGAAGGATTCGAGCATGACACATTTCGTATTGAGTACAGATCAGAATAGACTGTAAGTGATTCATGACTAAGCCGCTCTATACACTGAATCCCCAGATGTTTTGCGATATATTTCCATTTCATATAGGATTTAATCAAAATCTGGAGATTGTCCAGGTTGGGGATGTATTGCAACGGACTCATCAAATACCATTATTAGGTGAACAGATAGATCGACATTTTCAAATTCATCAGCCAGCGATCGCATTTGACTTTTTGACGATTCAGAAAAAAATCAAATCATTATTTATTCTGGAATCCCAACATAACTCTCTACGATTAAAGGGGCAAATGGTCTATCTAAAAGACGATGACGTGATCCTCTTTATCTGCTCGGTGTGGATTCCCGACTCAAGCTTACTATTGAAATTAGCGGTTAAGTTGAAAGACTTTGCCATCCACGATCTGACTCCGGATTTTTTGTTTTTGCAACAAACTAGCCAAACAGCTCTTCGGGAAGTTCAAAGCCTTACAGAAGAATTAACTAAGCAGAAAAATGAGCTGCAAGCATCACTAGAGGTTCAGAAAGAACTGACCTATTTGTCCCAAATTCAAGCACAACATTTAAAGCAAGCCTTGAGTGAACTTCAGGAAACGCAATCACACCTAATTCAAGCAGAGAAAATGTCAAGTTTAGGCCAGTTAGTTGCAGGAATTGCCCATGAAATTAATAATCCGGTCAACTTTATTCATGGTAACTTGAAATATCTGCAAGACTATGTTCAAAATCTCATAAATTTCTTATACCTTTATCAGAAATACTATCCGCACCCACCATCTGAAATTGAAGCAGAAGCTGCCCTAATCGATCTCGTTTTTTTAGAAAACGATCTTCCTAAAATTCTTAACTCTATCAAAATTGGCAGTGAACGCATTCGCAAAATAGTTAATTCTCTCAGAAACTTTTCCCGCCACGATGAAGCGGAAATCAAACCTGTAGATATTCATTCGGGAATTGAGAGCACTTTGTTGATTTTGCAGCATCGGCTGAAATCTAATGGTGAAGCTCTAGAGATTCAAGTGATTAAACAATATGGTGAATTGCCTTTAGTCCAGTGCTACGCATCGGCAATTAATCAGGTATTTATGAATATAATCAGTAATAGCATAGATGCTTTGCGAGATGCACAGAAAGATTGTGCTGACTGGAACAAAGAACCCACCATTATTATTCGGACTTTAGTTAATGATTGTCAGAATTTGGTAGTGAGCATTGCTGATAATGGTCTGGGCATGGAACAGTCGGTAATCAATAAGATATTCGATCCATTTTTTACGACGAAGCCGGTGGGAAGTGGTACGGGTTTGGGATTGTCAATTAGTTATTCGATTGTGGTGGAAAAGCACGGGGGTAAGTTAAGCTGTATTTCTGCACCGGGAGAAGGAGCAGAATTTGCGATCGAGATTTCGCTCTAAATTCAAACCTGTAAGTTGAAACTCAAGCGGGCTGAAGCCGCTGAGATTCTTAAGAAATTGCTTCCTATCCTAAGTTTTGATGAGCCGATCGCTTCACGCTTTTTTGGGCAAACAATGCAAAAAATATAGTTTTATCCGATCGCCAAAATCGATCAAAGCGATATCTGTGTCACCGCAATATTACCCTCAAAACACACGTCAACATCAGTCCCCGCCGCCCGATCGCGCGAGCCATACTCTCCAGCATAATAAAAGTATTCTCCCTCCATCCGGTAAACCACTGGCAGTGGCTGCGTCGAAGGCTGGCAAAACACAATTTCCGGTTCCGCACTTCCCGGCGCTAAATGCGGCAAATTCACATTCCAAAAACACCCAGACTTTGGTGCCCGGTTCAGCAAATCCGCCAACACCCGCGATGTCCAACGAGTAGCGACATCCCAATCAATTTCGAGCGGCCTTTTAATCCGGTGGGAAATTGCGATTCCCGGAATACCGTGCATGGCTGCTTCCCGCACAGCCGCAACTGTACCCGAAATGTACACGTCAACCCCCAAATTGCCGCCCGCGTTAATACCCGAAAGCACCAAATCCGGTTTCGCACAAACGTGATGAAGAGCGATGCGCACGCAATCGGCCGGTGTTCCCCCTACAGCATATTCAAAGGACGATCGCCGATCGACATGAATCGGACTGTGAGCCGTCACCTGATGCCCGCAGCCCGACAATTGGCCTTGGGGAGCCACCACAATCGTCTTGTCCTTTACTGCTTGCAAAAGTGCTTGAATGCCCGGAGCATCGATGCCGTCGTCGTTGGTTAAAATTATCGTCATTAAAAATGTGTCGGTTTTATAGAACCGATTTGAGAGCGCAGAGGCTGGCAACCTTCTGGTAGTTCTAGCCCAAATTGGTTGTTGGTTAGTGGCGATCGTCAGTATGAGCATTGCCACACATTTATATCATGGCATTAATTGAACAGTTGCCCCAGAAATGTGGCGCGCCACATTTTAGCCGAGTCGCACCTTGATATGACAGCTAAAGCGACTTGTTACGCTTGCCCCAGTGCAGCATTCATGACATCAGTGTCGATGCAAACATCTAATCACATCATTTTTTCCTCGCCTCTCCCCGATGCTTGGTGTTAAAAGTAGCAGATTATATTAAGTATCTGAGACTGAACGTTGAAATCCTCGATCCTGCTAAATTATTAGCTTGCGTTATCACCATAAGTACGAGAGAGCCGATAATAAGTTAATGTCGATTCCAATTGCGCTTTGACGCAGGGGATGGGAGAATAGATATCAAATCTTTATCAAAGATAGTATCTAAGTTACAGTTCTCCTTTCCCATTCATAAATCAAATACTTATCTACACTGTTACCATTATTACATTTCTACTCAGGAGAGCCACATGAACGAACCCACTCAAAGCAATACCAAAGCAGTAACAGACGGCTGTGCCGTTCCACAGTCGATTATGACCGCCTATCAGGATGAACTGGATAACCTTGAACTGGAGATTGAAGGGAACTTACCAAATGACTTACAGGGTCACGTCTTTATTGTTGCTCCAGTCGGCACTGTTGAATCAGGAGGACTCCCATTTACAGACGGAGACTCATTGTTGAATGGCGATGGCATGATTTATAGGCTTGATTTTGATCGACCAGGCGAAGTGAGGGTGAAGACTCGCCTTGTTAAGCCACCAGATTACTATGCTGACAAAGCAACACAGCGTGGAGGCGAGTATGAAAAGTATAAATTCCTCAATCGCGGCATTGCTCGGTTGTCTATGTCTCTGGGTCTGCGTAATCAATTAAATACAGCTTTTCTACCCATGAAATTTGCTGCGGACTCCTGCGATCGCTTGCTAGTTACTTATGATGCAGGTCGTCCTTATGAAATTGATACAGACACCCTGGAAGTGGTAACACCAGTTGGATCGAATCAAGAGTGGCGGGGGGAACTGGATCAACTCAAAATTCCAATAATTAATCCTAAGAAATTTCCTTGCAAAAGTATTTTGAGTACGGCTCATCCTGCCTTTGATTATTCCGGTGAAGGTAAGATGTTTACAGTTAATTACGGCAGATCAGCGGCTAGTTTTATAGAAGGCATTCAGTGGGTTTATGAGATCGAAGAAATTCCCCAACTAATAGAGGAAATTCTCGTAACACTGACGGGGTTCTGTCAAACGGATTTGATCAAAGATATTTCCCGTGCTGTGTTCGGCTTCTCCCGAGACATAGTTGAAAACCTAATGAGCTCCATTGGAAGTATATTTGGGAAAGAATTGGAGGATTTTACCTATGTAGTTTGCTGGGATGGTGTTGGCGAACTGGAACGATGGAAGCTGGTACTGCCTGATGGCACGCCGGTTAAAATTGAACAAACTATTCATCAGATAGGAGTAACTAAAGATTATGTGGTACTGATGGACACCGCCTTCATTATGGGTCTGGAGCAGATAATCAACAACCCATTTCCCAAGAATAAAAAACTAGAGCAGCACTTGAGAAATTTACTAGAACGTCCGCCTCTGCCGGATTCTAATATTTATATCGTGCGCCGTGCCGATCTAAAAGCAGGCCAGCGTCCAGCTAGCAGTAATAAGGAAGTTGAAGTCGTCGCCCAGAAAGTGGTAATTCCTCTCGAAGCTGCCCATTTTTTGGTGGACTATGATAATCCCAATGGCAATATCACTCTCCACGTTGCCCACCTTTGTGGAATGCAAGTAGCTGAATGGCTTAGGAAGTATGATGTTTCAGCCTCCAAACCCCACAAACCCGTGCCACATTACCTGCATGGTATGGAACACGATGAGACTGACATCGGACGAATGGGGCGCTACATAATTCATGGAGAGACTGGACAACTGATTGAGTCCCAAGTTATCTCCGACATCAACGCCACATGGGCTGTCGATCTCTATGCCTACTTAGATAGGCTCCCTACAGGTTTGACTCCAGGAAAGCTAGAAAATGTCTACTGGAGTTCGTTTGGACTGTGGGGAGATTTGATGACAAAATACATTGTCGATCTGTACGACGATTATAAGTACCGATTAATACCGCTCTCAGAAGTTATCCGCTTAGCCCAAAAGGGTAAACCTGCTTGCTTGTTCAGGCTGCACCCAAAGTCGATGGTGATTGCCGATCGCTATGAGTTCCCTTGCGGCTACATGACGCTATCACCCCAGTTCATACCCCGTGGTGATGGTGAAAGTTCTACAAACGGTTACATCGTCTGTGCTGTTTGTTTTGAAGACAAAAATTTGGAACCCACAAATCAAATTTGGATTTTCAATGGTAACAAACTGTCAGATGGCCCCCTGTGCAAATTGCATAATTCAAAACTCAAGTTTGGGTTTACGTTGCATACAGCATGGTTGCGACAGATTTCTAAGCGCCCAGAAGCTAGTTACAAGATTCCAGTGAAACAGGATTACCAGGAGCTAGTAGATCAAAACGAGCCAGAGATTAGGAAGCTGTTTGAGAATGAGGTGTACCCCCATTTTCATTAAGAAACTCACCTGCCAAAAGCGCGATCGCGCTTTTGGCAGGTGGGCTTCTTGGTTCATAGACCCTCTTTAAAAAAGTCAAACAAGAAAGGAAACTAAAAATATGATAGTTCTTTCGGGATACGAAATTATAGAAAAAATTTACGATGGAGTAAGGACTGTTGTATATAGAGCTAAAAAAGATGGTTACCGACAACCAGTTATCATTAAAATTATTAAATATGATTATCCTAGCCTTGAACAAATCACCAATTTAAGGCAAGAATTTATAATTACTCAAAATTTAGAGTGTGAAGGAATTGTCAAAACTTACAACTTAGAAAATTATCAGAATAGTTTAGCGCTAATATTAGAAGATTTTGGGGGTCTATCCCTTTATCATTTTATGGCAGCCAATAACCTGTCAATAACCGAGTTGTTGAGGGTAGCGCTCGCTCTATCCGAAACTTTGATCTATCTCCATCAAGTACCGATAATTCACAAAGACATTAAGCCCTCAAATATCATTATCAATCCAGCAACCGGAAAAGTAAAACTGACTGACTTTAGTATTTCATCGCGCTTGGAATTGAAAAACCAAAGCATTAGCAATCCCAACTTGCTAGAAGGGACTCTCGCTTATATGTCACCCGAACAAACAGGGAGAATGAATCGAGCAATTGACTACCGCACCGATTTCTATTCTTTAGGAGTGACTTTCTATGAAATGCTGACCAACCAGTTGCCATTTACTACCACCGATCCGATGGAGTTGGTTTACTGTCATATTGCCAAACAACCCGTCCCACCTAAAGAGGTAGCAGAAATTCCTCAAGCGGTTTCAGATATTGTGATGAAACTGTTAGCAAAAAATGCGGAAGACCGATATCAAAGTGCGGCGGGATTAAAATTTGACCTGGAAACTTGTTTGCAGCAATTGCAGACAACTGGAAAGATTGAAAATTTTCCCATCGGTCAACGCGATCGCGGCAACCAATTACTCATTCCCCAGAAGCTTTATGGTAGAGAAACCGAAGTCCAAATTCTTCTAGATGCCTTTGGGCGAGTCAGCCTCGGTGCTACCGAGATGATGTTAGTTTCCGGTTATTCCGGGATTGGTAAAACTTCAATCGTCAATGAAGTTCATAAACCAATTGTAGCAGCTAGGGGATATTTTATTGCGGGTAAGTTTGACCAGTTTAAGCGCAATATTCCCTATGCGGCGTTAATCCAAGCATTTCAAGAATTAGTTCGTCAGCTATTAACTGAAAGTTCCGAACTGATTGCTATTTGGAAAGAAAACTTATTAAAGGCGCTAGATAATAACGGTCAAGTTATTATTGATGTTATCCCCGAAGTCGAACTAATTATCGGTAAACAGCTTGAAGTTCCTCAACTGGGTTCATCGGAATCCCAAAACAGATTTAATCGGGTATTTCAACAATTTATTCGCGTTTTTTGTCAACCAGAACACCCGCTAGTCATATTCCTAGACGATTTACAGTGGGCAGATTCGGCATCTCTAAAGTTAATCCAACTCTTAGTCACTGACCCAGATAGCAAATATTTATTAACGATTGGAGCTTATCGAGATAACGAAGTCAGTCCCGTTCATCCTTTAATTCAGACAATAGAAAAAATTCAAGAAACTGAAACGGTGGTGAATAATATCACCATTCAGGCGCTGGCTTTGGATAGCGTCAACCAATTAATCGCCGATACTCTCGATGCCAGCGTAAATTCAGACAAAATAAAAGTTTTTTCTGAATTACTTTTTAATAAAACCCAAGGCAATCCCTTTTTCTTAACCCAGCTACTCAAAACCCTGTACTCGGAAAATCTGCTGGTTTATCAGGTAGACACAGACCGCTGGGAGTGGGATATTCAACAAATTCAGGCGATTGGCATTGCTGATTTCAATATTGTTGAACTGGTTGCTCGCAATATTCGCAAACTCCCTGAAACAACCCAGAAAGCATTAAAATTAGCGGCTTGTATCGGCAACCAATTTAACTTAGAAGTTTTATCAATTGTCAATGAAGAATCAAACATAGCGACGGCTGCTCATTTGTGGGAAGCACTGCAAGCAGGTTTGATTCTGCCGCTGTCTGAAAATTACAAAATTCCTCTACTCTTTGCCCAGGAAGAGTTGGCATCTGTACGGGATATCAAAGTTGAATACAAATTTTTGCACGATCGCGTGCAACAAGCAGCCTATTCTTTGATTCCAGAGTCAGACAAAAAAGCCACTCACCTGAAAATTGGTCAACTGTTGCTGAATAATACAACAGAGCAAGAGCGAAAAGATAATATTTTTGCTCTGGTTAACCAACTGAATTTTGGCACAGATTTGCTAATTAATCAGTCAGAAAAAGATGAGTTGGCTGAATTAAACCTGATTGCTGGACAGAAAGCGAAGGCAGCTACTGCATATGAAGCCGCTGTTAATTATTTGAATGTAGGTATAGAACTCCTGAGCCAAGATAGCTGGGAAAGTAGATACGATCTGACATTTAATTTTTATCGGGAAGCGGCGGAAGCCGAATATCTCAATGCCAATTTAGAACGAGCGGAAATTTTGTGCGATCGCGTGTTTCAAAAAGCCAAAACAATCCTCGAACAAGTCAACTTATACGAACTGAAAATTAGAATTTACCTCGCTAAAAATCAAAATAATGATGGCTTAGATGCCGGACTGCAAGTTCTAAAAATGCTAGGAGTGACCCTATATGAATCACCCCCGCAAGAACTCAATATTGAGGAGTTAGCAAACCTGCCTGAAATGAGCGAGCCCTACAAGCAGGCGGCTATGCAGCTTTTAGTTCTTATATTCCCACCTGCTTGCTTTGCAGAAAGCCCGCTATCGCTACCTATTATATATACTATGGTGGAACTTTCTCGTCAGTACGGGAATTCGCCGCAATCTACTTACGCCTATTCTGTTTACGGTATATTCGTATCTTGGCTATTCTCAGATATAAATTTATCCTATCAACTGGGGCAACTGGCTTTGCAGCTATTAGAGAAGTTAGATGCTAGAGAGTTTCGTTCTAAAGTTTTAGTTAATGTTTCCATCGGTATTATCCACCTCAAAAAGCATACTAGGGAAACGATAGAACCCCTTCGTCAAGCAATTAATAGCGGCTTAGAATTTGGAGATATAGAATATGCTTGTCATGCTGCTGATTACTATTGCTCGCATTTATTTTTTAAGGCAGAGCATCTAGACTACGTGCAAGAACAGCAAAAACTATATATTGACTTGGCAGATAGATTGTCCCAAGAACACCAGTTATATTTACTCAAAATTCTCGGTCAATTAGTAGAAAATTTAAGGGGGATGACAGATAATAAACTGATCTTGATGGGCAGCATATTAAATGAGGAAAAAGCTATCTCTTATTTAAGAGAAGTAAATAATTTCATTTGCTTGTTCAGACTTTATTTTGCCAAAACTGTAGTTTGCTATTTGTTTAAGCAGTATGAAGAAGCTATCGAGTTTGCGATAGAGGGGTTGAAATATTCAGGTTACGTTCAATCAAATATTAGTTTTATTGAACAGACTTTTTACTATTGTCTGATTCTTTTAGCCCAGTATGCTCAGGAAGATTCAGGAGAGGAAGAAAAGAAACAAGAATACCTCAACCAAGTAGAAGAAACTCAGAAAAGCATAAAAAATTGGGCGTTCCATTGCCCAGCCAATTACCAGCATAAGTATGACTTAGTAGAAGCAGAAAAAGCCCGCGTATTGGGGCAATCTTTCTCAGCAATGGAATATTACGACCTGGCGATAGATGGAGCCAAGGAAAATGGATACGTCCAGCACGAAGCCCTCGCCAATGAACTAGCAGCAGAATTTTATTTAACTTTAGGTCGTCAGAAAGTAGCGCGTACCTACATGATAGACGCTTACTATGCTTATATTCGCTGGGGAGCAAAGGCAAAAGTTAAGGATTTAGAAGAGCGCTATTCTGAATTACTCGCACCAGTCGTCGGTAGGAAAAACAGCCTGACGAGTGGAAGAGGCGAAACGATTGTTCAGACCAGAACCACTGTCACTTCTACCAGTTCAGGTTCTGCAAAAGAGCTGGATTTATCAACAATTATCAAAGCTTCCCAAGCGCTCTCAGGGGAAGTTAATTTAGATAAGTTACTATCGAGTTTGATGCAAGTCTTGCTGGAAAACGCCGGAGCAGAAAAATTTTATTTCATCATACCTGACCCAGCAGGTAAGTGGAAAATAGAAGCTCAATGTACGGGTGAACGATGTGAATTAATATCCAAGTCAGGGACTGAAAATCAAGTGATACCTATCTCGCTGGTTAATTATGTAGAACGCACGCAAGAAACTCTTGCGATCGATGATGCAACCACTGAAACCAGGTTTGCTTCTGACCCGTATATTATTCAGCAGCGACCTAAATCTATTTTGTGTAGCCCCCTGATTAATCAAGGTAAGTTGGTAGGCATCTTATATCTAGAAAATAATTTAACAGCGGGGGCTTTTACGCGCGATCGCCTAGAAGTCCTCAACATCATTTCCGCCCAAGCTGCGATCTCCATCGAAAATGCCCGTCTCTATCAAACTTTAGAAGAAAAGGTGCAACAACGCACCGCCCAACTCGCCCAAGCAAACCAGGAAATTAGCGGCCTCAACAACAAACTTAAAGCCGAAAACATCCGCCTCAGTGCTGAGTTAGAAGTCACGAAACGACTGCAACAAATGATCTTGCCCAAACAATCAGAACTAGATAAAATTAAAGGATTAGAAATAGCTGGATATATGCAACCTGCCGATGAAGTTGGTGGCGACTACTACGACGTGCTATCCCAAAATGATAAGGTAAAAATTAGCATCGGCGATGTTACGGGACACGGTTTAGAAAGTGGCGTATTAATGATTATGGCGCAAACCGCCGTCCGCACTCTCCAACAAATGAACGAAACCGATCCGGTGAAGTTTCTTGATGTGTTAAACCGCACCCTTTATGCCAATATCGAGCGCATCGACTCGTCTAAAAACATGACCTTGGTTTTGTTAGATTATCAAGATAGTAACTTTACCCTCAGCGGTCAACATGAAGAAATAATTGTAGTCCGTACTGATGGTAACATCGAACGGATCGATACAATGGAACTCGGCTTTCCTGTGGGATTAGAGGAAGATATTGCTGATTTTGTTTCCCAAGTTCAAGTGCATCTTAATCCAGGGGATGTAGTAGTGCTTTACACAGATGGAATTACCGAAGCTGTAAATATAAATAAAGTCTATTACGGCATAGAAAGATTGTGCCAAGTGACCAAAGAAAATCGCCACAAAACGGCTGAAGAAATTCGACAAGCAGTAATCGATAATCTGCGGCAGCATATTGACAAACATAAAGTTTTTGACGACATTACGTTGGTAGTCCTAAAACAGAAATAACGCAAGTTGGTAATTGGTAATTGGTAATTGGTAATTGCTCAACTCGGGGAAAAAAGGGAGCCATTAATAGAGAGAGCTTGTTGAATGGATTGATAAGCAGTTAAACCCTGTCGCTTCCCAGTATTGACAACTGAACGAACGGCAGCAAACAAATCTCGACCCCATTCCGAACGGAAGCCATTGGTAACACGACGAAATATCACGCTCATCCGAATCGCCTGTTCACGCTTAATTATTCGTGGGCGGAATTGTCGCATCTTCCAAAAATAGAAATAAATTGTCAATCAGCCGACCATAGCGTTTTCGTAACCGGATACCATCCTTATGTTTTGGCTCTAAATGTGTTTGCTAAACTGCTACTTTCAAATGGCTTTTGCTTCGATAAAGCTGTTTCTGGAATGAAACATTCCGTCCCCGATCGAATTTAAGACCGTCTATTTAGACTTGGTTGATAAAAAATATAGTTCGATCGCCCAAATCTATCACAGCGATATCTGTGTCACCGCAATATTACCCTCAAAACACACGTCAACATCAGTCCCCGCCGCCCGATCGCGCGAGCCATATTCTCCCGCATAATAAAAGTATTCTCCCTCCACCCGGTACACCACGGGCAGCGGCTGGGTCGAAGGTTGGCAAAACACAATTTCCGGTTCCGCACTTCCCGGCGCTAAATGTGGCAAATTCACATTCCAAAAACACCCAGACTTTGGTTCCCGGTTGAGCAAATCCGCCAACACCCGCGATGTCCAACGAGTAGCGACATCCCAATCAATTTCGAGCGGCCTTTTAATCCGGTGGGAAATGGCGATGCCCGGAATACCGTGCATGGCTGCTTCCCGCACAGCCGCAACCGTACCTGAAATATACACGTCAACTCCCAAATTGCCACCCGCGTTAATACCCGAAAGCACCAAATCCGGCTTCGCACAAATGTGATGAAGAGCGATGCGCACGCAATCGGCCGGTGTTCCCCCTACAGCATACTCAAAGGACGATCGCCGATCGACATGAATCGGACTGTGGGTCGTCACTTGATGCCCGCAGCCCGACAATTGCCCTTGAGGAGCCACCATAATTGTTTTGCCGCTGACAGCCTGCAAAAGTGCCTGAATTCCCGGAGCGTCTATGCCGTCGTCGTTGGTTAAAATAATTTTCATTAAAAATTTGTCTGTTTGTAAGGTTATTGTGTCACTCGCAG
Organism: Microcoleus sp. MOSTC5; assembly: GCF_036701825.1. Classification (NCBI taxonomy): domain Bacteria; kingdom Bacillati; phylum Cyanobacteriota; class Cyanophyceae; order Oscillatoriales; family Microcoleaceae; genus Microcoleus; species Microcoleus sp. MOSTC5. Next base: position 39,922 of record NZ_JAUBRK010000026.1, read on the forward strand.
GCGAGCCGATGCAATCTCAAATGGTAGGGGACGCGGGGATTGTGTCGATTTTAGATTTTAGATTTTAGATTTTAGATTTTAGATTTACTCCACAGATGTATTTGGGAGATTGGACAAGAGTCTAAAATTTTTGGCTTTCCACGACATTAGTCGGGGGCTTGTACCCGTTTTTGGGCGGTGTCTGCATAAGGTTAAGTGTAGTGGACTTACGCACTGAGACTGGACTCGACCAGGTTTTTTCAGCGGTACCCAGGCTCTCCACGCCGTATTTTAGTCTCTCTAACCCGGTTTCTGCGTCCGGGAATAGTTACCAATTCTATATTTACTTACTGTGCAACTATATTTTACTTTCGCGTACATCTGGCGATCGGCAAACATATCCTCAATTTTTGTATAAATTATTGTCCTATGCTAGTAGGATTACGTAGTTAGCGGTTGTGACAACCGATGATCCCAAAAGTTGCAATAACGGATAGTTAACCGTGAAATGCCTCAGCACCAGTCATCCTAGCGCTTGCGACAAAACCGAGTTTACGAAAAGTTTAAGAATAAACCTCGCACCATATTGTTTTGGTAAAGGTATCAAAAATGTATAGACAAACACTTTTAAACGATCGATGCTGTAAGTAGTTACCAAAAGAAATGAATAAAGTCAATCCCCCCAACGATATAAACAAGGTATTACTCTTATGAAAACCAACTTCGCCCAACCACTAACTGCCTGTATAGCTACCGCTGGTTTAGCAATTGCTTCTTCATTACTAACTGCAACGCAAGCCCAAGCATTCAGTTTATCGGTAGCTCCTCAGTACGGTACTACCAACGGCATTGGCACCGGCGCTACTGCAACATTGGACTTCAACTTTGTCCAAAGTGGAGCCGATTTGCTCCTGAATTTGGGCATCACCAATACCACTGGCACTCAGGCTACAGCCGGTGGCGCAATTAACTCTTCTCTCGTTGCCGTGGCATTTGACGTATTGAGCGGCGTTAATGCATCGGTTAAATCTACCGCAGGCAGCACTTTTACAAAGTTTTGGAACAATGTTGATATTAGCGGCTTGCACAACGGTTTCGACTATGGCATTAGCACTCCGCGCAATAGCTTTAATGGTGGCAACGCTAATGGAGGCTTATATAAAAATGACTCTACTTTGGTTAGCTTTTTGCTAACTGGCAGCAGTCTGAGTGCGGCTCAGGCAGAAAGTGCTTTCTTGACGGGATTTCAGAATGGTACGCTTAAGGCAGGGGTTCGCTTCCAGCAGGTAAGTGGGTCTAATGTTGGTACCAGTGACAAAGTTATGGCGGGAATTTCCGCTGATGCTGAGCCAGTGCCCGAACCAACCACTATGGCAGGTATGGTGATGGGGTTGGGAAGTTTAGTAGCAGCCCGCCGCAAGCAGGCAAAAAAAGCCACTGCGTGAATTTTCTCAGGGGTGCGGGCCATCCATCGGAAGACAAGCTCGCCGCATTTGTAGTGAATTCAGCTTAACTTCTAGTATCAACTCATAAGAGCCAGCGCAGCTATCGCTCTTCTGGCTCTTATTTTTGCTCTACGTTTACCAAATCTACATTTTGTCAAGGTACAGAACAAAAAATTTGCGATGCCCGAATTTCCGCAAAAATTAACCTAAAATCTCAAAATCCCCAGAAAATATCAACCAACTTGTGGTAATGTTTTGTGTCGGTTGCTATGTCCAGGCAATCTTCTGCAAGTTCAGTTAAACGCGCTCACAGCAATGTTTTTGCCAATTCTACCCTTAGCTCAAGCAATCCCGACACCTCCGACCCAACAAGTCATCATCCAGCAAGAATTTTCGATACCGGAAAACGAACTGGATTTGCCAGCACCTCCAACAACCGGCCCGCTGAACACTGTGACGGTGCCCCAACAAGTACGCGTTTTGCCCGGAAAACTCGACAACATCCCGGTTTTCAACAGCAACAGCCCCGAAGTTGTGCAAACGGAAGGCATTTTGCTCTCCACATTTCCTTCCGAAGGAAAACAAGTACCTTCTGCACACTTAAACTTCCCCTTCAAAGGCCGATTTGACATCTTTGCCCACCACATCGCTAAAGCTAAAAATCGCCAAGAAACTCGCACCTTATTTCAAGGAATAATTGTCCACAATCCCAACTCAGAACCTGTTACTTTAAAAGTATTGCAAGGAGCGACCTATTTAACTCGGCCGGATGCCTTGTTTGTTGATTTGCCGTCGTATTTAGAAAATCGATTTGGCACTGTGTTTGCGGGGCCTGGAAGCCGCATCACGAGCGATGTGCTGCGGGGATACAGACAAGCCATTTTGCCCGCTGCGATCGAGATTCCGGCGAATCAGAGCCGAATGCTGATGAATTTGCCGATACCTGTGGGGAATGTCACGCCTTCTTCCAACGGTCGATCGACCTTGATGCGAATGTCGAGCAGCAATTCGGTTTATGTAGCATCATTAGCAATGTTTGCTCCTAAAAGTCAAGGAGGAGTCGAGCAAGATCCGAGTTTAGAACAGTGGGAAAATATTTTAAATACCAAAGGTTTAGCGGGGCCGAGAGATTTAGCACCAACTCCCAGAGGCGAAAATCCGGTGCAAAAAATTTACGGCCGCGTGGCGGGAGTAGCTGAAGGTTCTCAGTGGGAAGCTAAAATTACGGACAATTCGAGAACCGATTATTTAACTGTTCCCAAGCGCGGCGAGTCATTTTCTTACGCTCTGAGCACAACGGATACGGGTACTTTTGGCACTGGTCAAGTTCAAAGCGCTAAAATGTTAGCTCGCTATCCCGATACTGCTTACTTAGCTAATGGTAATTACGGGATTCAATACAACTTAACTTTTCCGCTTTACAACAAATCTCGCGAGTCTCAATCTGTTAGCATTAAAATGCAAACACCGATCAAAGCAAATACAGAATCGGGGGGATTGATGTTTTACGATCCTCCCGAAAATCGGATATTTTTCCGAGGTACGGTGCGGGTGATGTTTAATGATGATACGGGCAAGACTTTGACGCGCTACATTCACATCGTGCAGCGCCGGGGACAGCAGGGAGAACCTTTGGTGAATGTGAATATGAAGCCGGGGGAACGCCGTTTGGTGCAGGTGGATTTCTTGTATCCGCCGGATGCGACGCCGCCGCAAGTCTTGACTGTGCGATCGAGTAATTAGTTTGTAGTCAGTAGTCAAAGGTTTGTAGTGAGGACTTTAGTCCGCATCAAGAAAAACTAAAATGTAGTCCATTTGGCTTTTTTTACCTGCTCACGCACTTGCCCATGTAGCACTCTCATCAGCTCTTCTATCACTCCCTGTGTTCGCCACTGCAAGTAAAGCCAATATACGGCCCTTGTAAGGGGGCCAATCCTTGGGTAGGTCTTACCAATTGCAGCCATTTTTTAGTTGATAGAAGATTCCATCTAAGATTTCTCTTTTTGTCCAGTTACATGGTTTTAGTTAGCTTCTTCCTGGGCAATATCTCATGTAGTATGGGTTCAATTATTTCCCATTCTGAATCCGTTAGACTGCTACAATAAGGCATGGCTGCTGCTGGATAATGCTTTTGCGGTCACGTATAACAGCGTAAAAGATGTCAAACGGGTTTTATAGAGGCTCAAAACCTTTGCACCTTGGTTGTTCGTCTCTGGCTAAATTTGGGAATTCACCAATAAACCTACTATTTTTCAAGCTGTGTAGCCTCGTTTTTCCACTGCGTACACTTTTTCAGCAAGCCCTAAGTAGAAATCATTGACAAACGTCTTCAGATGAAACCCTTGCCTGACAAGACTTTCAGAGATAGCGTGAAAAGTAAGGACAACATCCGTTGCACCAAAAAGTCGCGCCACTCCGTTCTTAGATTGAACCCGATCGCCTTTGACCAGTTTGTTTGGTTTAAAATATAATAAAGTTTTTCCTGAATCATGAGAAAATAAATTTTACTGGCATATCTATAGGGGAACATCCATCATGGCAAGAAGTAGTAGCGGATTTTGGAGCGATTTCTGGAAGTTTTTAGTTCAGGGAAATGTCCTTGAACTGGCAGTTGCCGTCATCATTGGTGGAGCCTTTGGAAAAATCATTGATTCTTTAGTCAAAGATATTATTACTCCCATTCTTCTTAATCCTGCTTTAACGGCTGCGGGAGCTAAAGACCTGGAAAGTTGGGCACCAGGAGGTATAAAATGGGGTGTTTTCCTGGCATCTGTAATTAGTTTTGTGATTATCGCCTTTGTTATTTTTCTATTACTCCGAAGCGTAGAATCTGCAAAAAAAAGATTAATTCGTCGGCAAGCAGCAGAAGCAGAAGCAGAAGTTGCACTTGTTGATGCTGCTACTCTCAACCAGGAAAAGATGACAGAAGTTTTAGAACGCTTAGCAAAAGCATTGGAATCGCGTGGTATTTAGAGCCTACGTAAGTAACCAAACGAAATTAATTAGATAAAGACTCTTTACGTTGTAAGGCTTTCAGGGGATATTTTGTGTGATTAATTTTGTACAACTACTTAATACTTGATTTTTAGGGGATGCAGGCAAAAGTTTAGGCTGTTATCTCCTTTTTTGCACACTCACACTAAAGATATTTCAAAAGCCTTCTTTGCGATTTCGTAACCGGCATCCTGAATCCAAAGTTTGGTGGTGATAAACAGTATTTTTCATAATTTTTCTTTTACGTGTTTCCGAATTGCGTGCTTTTTTAACGCTGAGAAATTACACGTTATTAACGTTCAATTTGGAGATGCTTTCTTTATTATCGAGGGTATGGCTGTAGGCATAGTTCAGGCCTATAGAACCCATTTGACATCTATTCCAGACTTATTACCACAACTAGGTTTGGGGCGAATCAGTAGAATCCTAAATTTAGGCTAGAATAGTTGCCCTGTAAGGATTTTACAAAAGATGTCAAATGGGTTCTATAATAAAAATCCTTTTTGCAATACTGAGATGTTCCCGACTGAAGTCCTGACTACGAACCTCAGAGTAAGGTTTGTAGTCAGGACTTTAGTCCTAATTAAAGTGTCAAAGATTGAGGATTTGTCTCAATCAATTTAGCTAAATCTTGCAAGAAAGATGCAGCGTCAGCACCGTAAATAATCCGGTGATCGCAAGTAATATTCACCTGCATTTGGCGCTTCACTCCCATCAAACCATCCTCGTTTGCTACTACTTGCGGCCGCGAAGAGCCGATCGCCAAAATCGAGCCTTGATTCGGCGGCAAAATGGCGTCAAACTTGTCTACTCCAAACATTCCCAAATTGGAAAGAGTAAAAGTGCCCGTGCTGTATTCATCAGGCTTCAACTGCTTGGTGCGGGCGCGATCTACTAAATCCTTCCAAGTGCGCGAGAGCGAATAAATATCGAGGCGATCGGCATTTTGCAGCACCGGCGTAATCAAACCGCCGCCGTCCATCGCCACCGCTACCGCCACATTAATATCAGCGCGGTATTGAATTCCCGAGTCCACATAACAAGCATTCAGCAGAGGATGTTTTTGTAAAGTTACTGCTACTGCTTTCGCCAGCATAGCCGTCATCGTGACGCCTTTCGACTTAATTTGTTTGTAGAGTTTGTCGAGATTATCAGTAGTAATTGTGTAACCCACGCGGAAACACGGCACGCTCAAACTTGCTTCCATATTCCGCACCACCGCATTTTGCAGCGCATTCATCGGTACTCTTTGGCCCGAAAGTGCCACCGCCGGGACTGGTGTGGGTGCGGGTTTGGCTGCTGCGGGGGCGGGTGCAGGTGCGGGTGCTGTGGGTGCTGCGGGTGCGGGTGCTGCGGGAACTGTTACCGGTTGCTGAACCGGAGCGGGTTGGGCTTTCCCGGCTGCTGCTTCCACATCCTCTGCGACAATGCGGCCGTTGGGCCCGCTGCCTTTGATAGAATTCAAATCTACTTTAAATTCTTTAGCTAACTTGCGAGCGCGGGGAGAAACGACGCTGCGGCCGTTTTGGCGGCTGACATTTTGCTGCAAACCTGCTGACGATGTAGCTGCGCTGACAGGAGCGGGGCTGGGAGCGGGGGCTGCTGCTGCGGTTGGGGCGGGGGTTCCTTGCTGCTGAGCGGTGGCGATTTCAGCTTCTGTTTCTGCTACCAGGGCGATTGCCGCTCCCACCGGAGCAACTTCCCCTGCAGGTACGATAATTATTGCTAAATAACCTTCGTAGAAAGACTCCACGTCCATGTCTGCTTTGTCGGATTCAACAACCACCACCGTTTCACCTTTTTCTACTTTGTCTCCGGCGGATTTGACCCAGGAAACAATTTTGCCCTCTGTCATGGTAGAGCTCAGGGCTGGCATGAAAACTTCGCGAATCATCTGTAAAAAGTCCTTTTGAGTTGGTAATAGGTAATCGGTATTTGGCAATTGATAATTGGCGATCGGCCACCGGCAATACTTATTATTATGCCAGTCTCTCGCATTCTTGATGTGTGACTGTTGACTGAAAATCAATTGCCAATTACCGATCGCCAATTACCACTTACCAATTTCTAAATATCACCTCGAATTTCTTCGACTATGCCGTCGCGCAGGAGAACTTCTACTTGCATTTTTTGAATCAAGTTTTCTCCCAGCCCGACAGTGAACGTGCCGTCAATTTGACCTTGACTCACTTCTTGCTCGAGGTCTAGCACCTGCACTTGCTGAAGCTGTTGCAGGTTTTGGTTTTTCTGTTCTAGCAGTTCGCTTTTTCTTTGATTCACCTGCACTTGAATGTTTTCTATTTGCTGCATTACTTGCGGGCCTGGGGGGTGCAGGTTTTGCTTTTGGATTTCTGAAACCATCCGCTGCCCTTGCATTTCTAACTGTTGTAGCTGAGAGTCTATTTGGTTGATTTGGGCTTGGAGTTGCTGTTGAGCTTCTTCTTTCCAGCGGGGAGTAACGACGACTTTAACGTTAATCGATCGCTTCAAGAGTAATTGTGGTTCCATAAAGTTGTTGATTGTCAGTTGGGAATTAGAAATTAGACATTAGTCATTAGTCATCAGTCATTAGTTGGTAAATATTTCCTAATGGCTGAGGACTGAGGACTCGGACTCGGGACTCGGGTGTTGGGATAATTTTTTCTTCTCCATTCCCCAAGTCCTGCGAATATTTCAAAACATTCCGTCAATCATATCGCGGTAGTGTTCCGTCACAACCGGGCGCTTAATTTTCAGGGTCTGGGTCAACATTCCATTTTCCATCGAAAATTGCTCCCGAATCAACCGGAACGGGCCAATCCGATCGTCCGCGCGGTATCCGGGGCGATTTTGCACCTCTCGGTTCAATTCTTTGCGGAATAAATCTTGAATTGTCTTGCTATTCCAGTCAATTTCGTGTAATGGGGGATTCTGAGTTTCTGCCCATTTCTGCACGGCTTCTTGATTGGGGACAATTAAGGCGCCGAGGGATTTCTGGTCTTGACCTACTAGCATAATTTGGTCGATGTAGGGGCTGCGGAGGCAGGCGTCTTCTATGGGCTGGGGTTCGATGTTTTCGCCGTTGCTGAGGACGATCGTATCTTTAGCCCGCCCGGTCAAGATTAAGTCGTTTCCCGGTGTCAGCCAGCCCAAATCGCCGGTGTCGAACCAGCCTTCGGAGTCTATGGCTTTGGCGGTAGCTTGGGGATTGAGATAATAACCTGCCATGATTTGCGGCCCGCGGCCCAATACCAAACCGCGCTGGCCTGTGGGCAGTTGCTGTCTGGTTTCTGGGTCTACTATTTTAATTTCCGTATGGGCGATCGGCTGTCCTGCGGAACCTTTAAGATTGTGCCAAGGGCGGCGGACGGTTAAAACCGGCGATGTTTCGGTTAAACCGTATCCCACCAACAAGCCGATATTCGCTATTTCAAAGAAATTGTCTATATGCGCCGCCAAAGAACCGCCGCCGCTAATTGCCCACTTAAAACGTCCTCCGGTAGCTTCCCGGACTTTTTGGTAAACCAGTTTTTCGGCGAGGGCGTGCACGGGCGACAACAGAATGCTTTTGGTGCGGGCGATTAATTTTTCGGAAGCAGAAGCCGGTTTCAAACTGAGAGTTAATCCTTGGGAAATGCGGCGGTTCTCTATGTATTGCTGGCTGGCAGATAACAGGAAATTAACCAATTTTTGTTTGTTAGGTGGCTGTTCCCGAAATTGCTTTTGTACTGCCTCGTAAATCGATTCCCAGATACGCGGAACGCTGACCATGTACTGGGGTTTGTAAGTTTTAAAGTCTTGTTTGAAATAGCGAATATTGGTGTAAATTTGCGTGCATCCCTGGGAAAGCAGGAAGTATTCGACGCTGCGTTCGTAGGCGTGCCAACTGGGCAGAATGCTGAGGACGCCGTCACCGGCTTCGGGCTGGAGAATTGTACCCAAAGTGGTGAGTTGGTGCAGCAGGTTGCCGTGAGTCAGCATGACGCCTTTGGGTTTGCCGGTGGTGCCGCTGGTGTAGAGGAGGGTGGCGAGGGTTTGAGGCTTGTGGTTGGAAGGTTTGAGGGGACGGTTGGCCCCTGTGGTCATCACTTGGGAAAATTTGACTGTGCTTAGGGTTTGGCTGGTTTCCGGTTCTTCGTCGGAGAGGAGGACGATGAGTTGAATGGGCAAATCGGGGAGGCGGTGTTGCAGTTTTTTCAGTAATGCCAGGTTTTCGACTACCAAGGCGGTGCTGCCGCTGTCTTGGATGATGTAGAGGAGTTCTTCGGGGTCGGCGGTGGCGCCTCGAACAACGTTGGCCGCCCCGGCCATCATAATACCTTGGTCGGCTATCAGCCAGCGGGGGCTGTTGTCGGCGAAGAGGGCGACCCGGGGAGGGACTGCTTCTTCGGGATTGGCTTCAATGCCGAGGGCTTGGAGGCCGGCGGCGAATTCCTGGATTTGTTGGTAAAGGTCGGTGTAGGTTAGCTTAATTTCCGGGTTGGTGTGGGGATCGTGGAGGGCGACGGTTTGAGGTAATCGCTGTTTGACGATCGCCCAAAGTTCGGGTATCGATCGAATGGAACTGTAATCGATAAGGCGGCTGAGGTTAGCGCGTTCGCGATCGGTCAGTTGAGATGATGTGTAAGATGCTGGGCTGTTCATAGGGTATTTTCCTGAGTTTATGCAGATAAAATTATTGGCTATCAGTTTAATATCACAGTTATTTTAGAACTTTGTGGCAGTGTCGTGACAGTTGGCAAACCTGCCATTGTTTATTCATAAAATTAGAGAGACAAGATTATGAAACTTATAGTTGCACAGAAACACATAAATTTATCAAGGTTGATAGTAGTTACTTTTAGTACGATCGTAGCATTATCTGAAAATGCGCTTTACCTCGAAGTTGCGAGGGCGCAACCGGGAAACAATAGGCGAACATTTGCGGATTGGTGCCGCCAAAAAGCTGATTTGAGTCCTGAAACTAAACATACTGTTGATGTGCTGTTGCAGAAAGCTGAGACTACTGAGTGCGATGCGGCCGATCGGAAACTTTCTCTTCTCACGGAACTAAACCTCTACAAAAATCAAATCAGCGACATCAAACCCCTAGCATCCTTGACTAACCTGACTTCGCTCAGCCTCATCAACAATCAAATCAGCGACATCAAACCCCTAGCATCCTTGACTAACCTGACTTTGCTCTGGCTCGAAGGAAATCAAATCAGCGACATCAAACCACTAGCATCCTTGACTAACCTGACTTTGCTCTGGCTCGAAGGAAATCAAATCAGCGACATCAAACTGCTAGCGTCCTTGACTAACCTGACTTCGCTCAGCCTCATTAACAATCAAATCAGCGACATCAAACCGCTAGCATCCTTGACTCACCTGACTAAGCTCTGGCTCATCAACAATCAAATCAGCGACCTCAAGCCGCTAGTATCCTTGACTAACCTGACTGAGCTCTGGCTCGAAGGAAATCAAATCAGCGACATCAAACTGCTAGCATCCTTGACTCACCTGACTCAGCTCTGGCTCATCAACAATCAAATCAGCGACATCAAACCGCTAGCATCCTTGACTCACCTGACTGAGCTCTGGCTCAACGGAAATCAAATCAGCGACATCAAACCACTAGCATCCTTGACTCACCTGACTAAGCTCTGGCTCATCAACAATCAAATCAGCGACATCAAACCCTTGCAATCCTTGACTAAACTGACCGATCTCTACCTCAGCGGAAATCCGATCGCTCCCAAAACTTGTCCTCTCAAACCAGCGTCTATCTGTAAGTGGGAACCACCACCTAAACCATAAAACTTTACAATGACGCCCGATCGCACTTCAATATTTCAGTTGCGATCGCTGTGCTGCTGACAAAGTATGATCGCGAGTTCGAGTCGCACATCGGCTTCAGTCAGGGGGAGATTGTCGGGAAGGTCGATCGTAATTTGCATGATTTATAGTACCTTTTAATTTCGATTGTCTCTGAAGTGCGATCGTTTAATTTTGCAATTTGGTTTTAATTTTATTACAAAAATCGATGAACTGACGGAAAGTAGTCAGTTGGTCAGGCTGAAGTTGAATCCTTGTCAATAGTTGTTCCAAATAAAATGGCTTGAGTACATCTCCCGGTCGTTTTTTATAATAGGTAATATTTTTAGCTTCAAATAACGCTCTCAAATAAGCTCCATGAAAGTGAGCGTGAGTATTAAAATCTTGATATCTGCCCATATTTTCGGGACAGTTAACTGAAACATCATAATATTTGGTATAATCTAACAAAGGTTTGTTTTGAGGATTTCTGGAATAAATCTTCCGATTACCCAACAGCCAACTTTCCAAGCAGCGATTCTGAAATATCAGCACAAGTTCTGCATTATTTAATTTCAACTTTTGCTCATTTAAAAAATCATCAATTTCAGTGGTAAGTTCGGCAACAGTATTTTCCTCGGCATCCAGACACACTACAAAATAGCTGTATTTTCCGTTTGAGTTAATTTCCGCGATCGCAGGTGGGATAAAATTGTATAACGAAGGATATCCTTCCCCGCTAATCAAGTAATAATTTTTTTGAGTCACATCATCGCAATTGTCAACTCGCTGCAATTCCGGTAAAAGATAAGCCAGCCAAGCAGGATAAACTTTTCTCTCTGATTGTGTTCCTTCAACCAAAAAATACAGATTCATTCAACTTTGATTCCTTCGCTATATTCTTCAAGATTAATCAGTTGCATAAAAGCTTGATGCCTTGATTTTCCCAAGTTCAAATCTTTAGCATCTATGACAGTTACGATCCCACCTTTGCGAGTGACTATTTTCCAGTGTTCCATCCCAATATTATTGATTATGTAAGGATGATGGCTGGTGAGAATGAATTGAATATTTCTATTTTCCACAATCAAATCTGTCACAACATCGATACAGTTAATCCCCAAGCTGTTTTCAAATTCATCAATCAGGATTACCGTGCCTTCTGGCGACAAGTACAGTTCGCTAATATGAATTAGCGTTTTCAGCATTCCTGAAGAAATATTATTTTGGAAAATCCAATTATTGACACCTTTTTCTTTGATTTGAATTGGAAAACTAATAAATGATGATTCCTCATCTTGTACTGGTTCTATTTTTATGTCTTCCACTTGAGGAAAAACTTGTATAAATATGCCTTTTATTTTATTAAAAATATCTGAAAAAATGCGACAAATCAAAGCTAATTTGAGCTGGATCGGCAGATCACTTTCCTTAATATCATCTAATAAAACATCACTTTCTTGTATCCTTGATATCATTGTATAGTTTATCTCGTAATAATCTATTGAACTAGAATTATTGCTAGTTATTTTATTAAAAGCCTGGTGAACAGGTGAAATATCTTCTTCTTGATTTAAAATTTCAACTACGCTTTGGAAAGGAGACAATTTGGGCGTTGTCTTGCCTTTAAATATAATTTCATTAGGTGTTCTTTGTACAACTGCATTTTCCTCTCTGAATAAAGTTTCACTAACAATTCTAAATTCATTAGTTTCGCCGTCATCATTAAGAATGAAGGGCAGATTTTCTTTTGTTTCAAATTCGCCTTGCCAACGGTACTCGACATTATTTAATGTCGCAAACGTAATGTCCCATCCTAAACCGTTTAATGAACCACCATTAGCTATCTGTTGTAAACTCAAAATTCCTTTTAAAATTTGTGTTTTGCCGACACCGGAGACACCAATTAATAAAGACAAGTTGGAAAAATATATCGGTTCAAAACGCCACTCTCGTAAATTATCCCAAAAAGCTACTTTTTTAATTTTCATTTATCCCTCCTCTCTATTAATTATCTGCGTTCCTCAGCGTTTATCAGCCTACATATGCGGTTAAAAACTGACATAATTTTGCCGCCACCAAGCGCGGACAAACTTAATCTCCTCAAAGGTATAACGTTCTTCCAAAAACTCATAAATTGCTCTCAGTTTCTCATCCCCCATAACTTCAATTGCGTACACTATCGCCTGCTGGCGTTCCGGTTCCACCAACAAATTTATATCAACTTCCCGCCCCATATCCATCAATTCTATCAGATGCCCAGAAATAGTATTAGGACTCATACCCCGCGCATTGGCTATTCCTTGAACTGTCAAACCTTGTCGGTATAATTCCCAGGTTTGCATCTGCGAATAAGACGCAACGTTAGAAAGATTGGGAAGATTAGCAACATCAGAAGATGCAGCACCAGTTGGCAATCCTTGTTCTTGGCAAAAACTGCGAATTGCCTCCAAGAAAACCTTGCCGTATTTATCTCGCTTGTTGCTACCAACGCCGTAAACATCCTCGAATTCGGTGAGATTTTGCGGGCGTTTTTCTGCCATGTCTCGCAAGCTTTTATCTGCAAAAACTACGTAAGGTGGCACAAATTGTTCATCGGCAATTTGCTTGCGTAGCGTCCGCAGTATGGTAAATAAACCTTCGACTTCTACTGCCAAAGAACGAACTTTACCCTGTACTTCCCGCTGCGGTTCAATAGCGATTTCAACTGTGCGCTGACGTTTCATAATTTCCCAACTTTTTTCATTCAGTTTCAGAATGGGAAAGCCGTCTGTTTTTTCGTCTAAACAACCTTGATTTAACAGCGTCCTGCTCAACTTTTTCCATTCATCAGCACTTCTATCTTTGCCAATTCCGTATGTAGAAAGTTGGTGGTGCTGGTATTGCAATACTTTTTGACTTTTTGAGCCTCGCAGCACGTCAATAATATGATTCATGCCGAATTTTTCTTGGCATCTCGCGACGCAAGAAAGAAATTTCATTGCCTCAATCGTCCAATCTTCTACTGGTTTTTTGTCGCAACAGTTATCGCAATTGCCACAATTTCCGGGAAATGAATCGCCAAAATAACTTAACTGAACTGTACGGCGGCAATCGCTGGAGTCTGCATAGTTAATTACTCGCCGTAACTGTTGGCGGGCAATTCGCTGTTCTTGCGGATCTGGTTTTTGCTCGATTATGTATTCGATGGTTTTGACATCGCCGTAGCCGAAAAATAAGCTGCAATGGGCGGGTTCGTTGTCTCGGCCTGCGCGGCCCGATTCTTGATAGTATCCTTCGAGATTCTTGGGCAAGTCGTAGTGAATTACAAACCGCACGTCTGGTTTGTTGATGCCCATACCAAAGGCAATTGTAGCTACCATTACTTGCACGTCGTCGCGAATGAAGCGGGTTTGATTGGTGGCGCGATCGACATCGTTCATGCCGGCGTGGTATGGTAAGGCTTGGATACCGCTTTGTTGCAATTTATAGGCAACTTCGTCAACTTTTTTGCGGCTGAGGCAATAGATAATTCCAGAACCGCCTTTTTTTTGGATAATTTGCAAAACTTCGGCAAAACTGTGCTTGGTTTTGGGGCGAACTTCGTAGTATAAATTGGGGCGGTTGAAGCTGGCGACGTGGATGTAGGGATTGCGCAGAGTTAGCTGCTGGATAATGTCTTGGCGGACGCGCTCGGTGGCGGTGGCGGTTAGCCCCATAATGGGAATGTCGGGATATCGATCGCGCACTCGCTGCATTTGCCTGTATTCTGGTCGAAAGTCGTGTCCCCATTCCGAAACGCAGTGGGCTTCGTCGATCGCAAATGCCGAAATTCCTAACTTATTTGCTACTATATCTAAAAACGGTAAAAATCTCTCGCCGAGCAAGCGTTCGGGTGCAACGTAGAGCAATTTAATCTTACCTTCGAGAATCGCAGTTTCGCGCGATCGGGTTTCCTGACTGCTCAAAGTGCTGTTGAGAAAAGTCGCCCCAATTCCATTATCCTGCAAAGCTTCCACCTGGTCTTGCATCAGAGCAATTAACGGCGAAACAACCACTGTCAATCCCGGTTTCAACAGTGCCGGTAATTGAAAACACAAAGACTTGCCACCGCCAGTCGGCATGACAATCATCATATCCCGTTTTTGTAAAGCAGCTTCGACAATTTCCTGCTGCCCCGGGCGGAAAGAGTCATAGCCAAAAAAATGTTTTAGAGCTTGTTCGAGGGACAGCGGCACAGAAGATATTGGCGGATTCGACCCTAACATTTGCAGTAGTTGGTTGTTGGCTTCAACACTATTCTATGCTTTTTGAGCACCAATACAGTTACAATAATTGAGAATCTCATTTTAAGCAGAGAAACTGATGCCGAAAGCAATTTGGAATGGTGCCGTCCTGGCCGAAAGCGACAAATGCGAAGTCGTAGAAAACAACTATTACTTCCCCCCGGATGCCATCAAACGCGAGTTTTTCAAGGACAGCAGCACTCACACTACTTGCGGTTGGAAAGGTGTTGCTAGTTACTACAGTGTCGAAGTCGGCGGACAAGTTAATAAAGATGCTGCTTGGTACTATCCTACTCCGAAAGATGCTGCTAAAAATATTGCAGGATATATTGCTTTTTGGAAAGGAGTTAAGGTAGAGGCTTAAAGCAGTTTTGAGTTAAAAAATTGGGGCGGCTTTTGTGCGACTTTGGCGCTTAAGCCGCCCCTTTAAATTTTAGTCTTTTTCCCAAACGGCGACAGCTTCCCATCCCAAACCGCGACGAACAACAATCGGTTCGCTTTTTGTTAAATCAAGAATGGTAGAAACTTGATATCCCGGATCGGAACCGTCATCGACAATGACATCTACTAACTTTGACAAACAGTCAAAAAGTTCAGCTTTGCCAAAGTTTTCTGCTTTTGCAGCAGACACCGGTGCTGCACCTTCATCGTCAGTGGTAATGTGAGCGGAAGTTGAAATAATCGGATTTCCCAAGGCTTCCAACAGTGTAAAACAAAGCCGGTGGTCGGGAACGCGAATTCCCGTGGTTTTGCGTTTTGGGTTCATTACCAGCCGCGGCACTAACTTGGTAGCTGGCAGCAGAAATGTGTAAGATCCGGGAATTAATCGCTTGATAATTCTGTATGCTTCATCGCTGACGGCAGCATAGTCGGTAATATTTGACAGAGAGGAACACAAGAACGTTAAAGGCTTATCATTAGATAGTTGCTTGATCTGCCTGACTCGTTCTACAGCAGACTTGGAGTTGAGATCGCAGCCGATCGCGTAAACTGTATCTGTCGGATAAAGCATCACTGCCCCATCTTTCAGAGCTTTTGTAATCTTCTCGATCCGGTCTTTTTGGGGTGCAACTGGATGCACTTCGTAAATAGTTGCCATGTTAAGCTATTGCAGGCTAAGTGGGCGATCGAAATATCGAGTGAAACAATCAATGCTAAAAATTAATTGTTAACAATGAATAAAATAGCTTATTTTGACTGTCCAACCGGCATTGCTGGCGATAT
Source organism: Microcoleus sp. MOSTC5 (assembly GCF_036701825.1). Taxonomy (NCBI): domain Bacteria; kingdom Bacillati; phylum Cyanobacteriota; class Cyanophyceae; order Oscillatoriales; family Microcoleaceae; genus Microcoleus; species Microcoleus sp. MOSTC5. The sequence goes on from NZ_JAUBRK010000026.1 coordinate 55,604, forward strand.
GTGCATCGGAGCTCTCGTCCACGCCGGTGTTCCTTTAGACTACCTAATCGAAAAACTCAATTTGCTCGGCATTTCGACAGAGTATCAGTTGCGGACGGAATTAGTCCACCGGAATACTCAACAAGCAACTAAATTTTATGTCGATTTAGCAGCAGATTTGTGGTTAAAACCAAAAAATTCCGCTACCGAATTCGATCCCTCGGAAACGGAATCCCCGACTTTTGACGCCCGCCACCACCATCATCACGGGGAAGAACATTCTCACAGTCACGGCGAAGCAGATGCCGAAATTAGCCACACTCATCACCGCCATTTGCCAGAAATCAAGCAGATTATTGTCTCTGCAAAATTGCCTCCGCGCGTGGAAGCCTGGAGTTTGGCCGTATTTGGGAAATTAGCAGATGCAGAAGGTGCCGTACACGGTATCCCCGCAAGCGAGGTTCACTTTCACGAGGTGGGGGCTACGGATGCAATTATTGATATTGTCGGTACTTGTTTGGGTTTGGATTGGTTGGATATTGACGAATTTTACTTTTCGGCGATGCCGACTGGTGGGGGTACGGTGAAGGCGGCCCACGGTAAGTTAGCGGTGCCGACGCCGGCGGTGATGCGGTTGTGGGAAACGCACCGAGTGCCGGTTTACAGCAACGGGATCGATCGCGAATTGTGCACGCCAACGGGAACTGCGATCGCCTGTACTCTCGCCTCCGGTTTCGGCCCGCCGCCGCCGATGCAGCTTCAGGCGATCGGATTGGGTGCGGGTTCTCGAATGCTGGCAATTCCTAATATCTTGCGCCTCTGGATTGGGGAGAAGTCAGAAGGGGAGAGGGGGAGAGTGGGAGAGTGGGAGAGTGGGAGAAAGACGGCTACTAATTCCCCATTCCCGATGCCCAATGCCCAATTCCCAATGCCCAATTCCCTAGAAACTATTACGGTATTGGAAACGCAAATTGATGATTTGAGTCCGCAGGCGATCGGCTATGTTTTTGATGCTTTGTTTGCCTGCGGAGCTCTGGATGTTTTTACTGCGCCAATTGTGATGAAAAAGTCGCGGCTGGGGGTTTTGTTAACTGCGATTTGTCATCCAGAATTTGAGGATGCTTGCGAAGCTGTGATCTTTCGCGAGACTACTACTTTGGGAATTAGGCGATCGACTCAACAAAGAACTATTTTGCAGCGGGAAATCCAGACAGTTCAAACAGAATACGGTGAAGTGCAAATAAAAGTTGCGAAGTCTGGACAAACGATTGTTAACGTGCAGCCGGAATACGAAGATTGCGCGGAAATTGCCCGACTTAAAAATATTAGCTGGCGGGAAGTTCACCGCTTGGCGCTGCAAAGTTGGTACGATCGCACTTAATCAGTTCGCGATCGCACTCCGACAAAGAAACCGGGTTTTTATACCGAATCTGCGGGCCACAACGCAGTATTTTCGTAAAAAACCCGGTTTCTGACTGGATAAATTCAGTAAATTAACCGCAGCATAATCTGTCGGGTTTGCTTTTCGATCGCGCAACCAAGCTAAAATATTGCCTAGGTGCTGTTTGAGTTGAATAGCAGTTTTAAAATGGGTTAACAGACGTTCAATTAAAGGATACAAAATCAGTTGAATTTATGAGTCGCCGATCTAGTCTTGGGTTTGGGATTCAATTAAGACATGAGTGTTCATGAGTTAAGTTTGTTTGCGATCGTTCCTTGCTCAGCAGTTTGGAGCAAGCGTTCTCTGACATACTCGACGATCGCCGGTTGTAGCATTAAACTTGTTGATGCGGTATCATTGAGCGATCGCCGATCTTCGATGAGCGATCGTTCAGCCAGCGCCTCCAATGCTTCCATCAGTTGCCGTCCCGAAACTTTGGGCAAAATTTCCGCTTTTAACTTCGCAGGGGTCGCTCCTTCTTGATTAATGGCGATCCAGTACATAATTTTTTGTTGCAGGGGTGACAAGCGATCGAACTGGCGATCGAGCAAATCCCACAAGTCGCTAAAAACAGTATTTCCGTGCACTAAAAATGCGTGAATGTCACCACCAAAAAGTGTTTTAATAGTCGTTGCAGCAAGTTTGAGGGCGAGGGGATTGCCGCCAAAGTAGTTGACAATATCTTGACACTGCAATAGCGTTGCCTTTAATCCTTTGGATGCGAGGATTTGCTGGCATACTGGCGGTGAAACTCCGAAGAGGTTGAGCGATCGCACGGGTAAATTTTCGCCCGATCGCACAGCAAACCCGCCCGGTTTTTCTCGTCCGGTTAAAATCAGACAACTTTGGTGGGGTTCGTCCGCAATGCGCGCCAATAACTGTCGGTAATCTTCATAGCCTTGTTGATATTGTCCGCTGCGATTTCCCCCTTGCAAAATCGACTCCAGATTGTCGAAAATTAACAAACAGCGTTTTTGCCGCAACAGTTCCATGAGAGCAGGAATAGAGTTATTTGTTGTCGCTTCTGAACCAGTTAAAATCGGTAAAATATTGCTGAGGATAACATCTAATTGCGGTGCTTGCTGCAAACTCCGCCAGATTGCGAATTCAAACTGAGATTGAATTTGCTGAGCGAGTTTGACAGACAGAGAAGTTTTGCCGATACCGCCAAGTCCAAAAATACCGATCAGACGAGTAGAATTTCCGCTAATCCAAGTTTCTAATGTTTCCAGTTCCTGTTGCCGGTTGTAAAATTGGGAAACATCGATCGCTTCTCCCCAATCTTGGATGCAGTTATCTGCTTCGCTAGCGTGCAAGATGCCCGCACTGCAATGCTGGTAGCGGCGCAAGACTGCTTGCAGATTTTGCTTTGAGATTTTTTCGCCGATGATTTGAGAGAGATTGCGCCACAAATGCGAACCGACTTTTTTGATATAGTCATGTTCGTAAAGTAAGCGATCGGCTATCTCTTGATAAGAGTGTCCCTCCCAAGTTTGCAGAAAGACGCGGGATTGAATGTCATTGAGTTTTTGCTTTTTGTTTGCGGATTGTAACAGACTATCAACTAGGGCGATCGCCTCTTGTCCTTTCATAGCTTGCCAATTTGACCTATTCAGTAAATTTACTGATGTTTCATGAGTGCGAGTTGCTGTTCAGGAAAGAAAACAAATTTACACAATTGATCGAAAGCACACAATTGATCGAAAGCAATATGGTTACAAGCCCCGGTACAGGCTGTGAAGTCAATTCCATTATCTAAAATTTAACATCTAAAATCGATTGACTGCTAGCAGCCTTTAAGGGAATTTACGTAAGTTTACAAAAGCTAGTCACTTTTTGTCACCGGCAGGGCGATCGGAGTTCGTTATTCTTTGATAGTTAAGGCAGAGCACAAGCTGTTCAGACTGTTCATGGTTAAACCGCAGATGTGCGGGATAAGCCGACTAGGAAGAGTGTTGTACCGCATCTGCGACACAATTATAAGTTAGCCAGCAGAGTTACCTGTTGGGGTCTACAGTTCGAGTTATTTGTGTATTGTGAGACTCAAAAAGCTACAAATCCACAATAAATAGGGAATTTTGAATTCTTCCGGATTCACCAGAATTGTGCGTGTAGACTTCGCCAGGTCAACCTAGTGATTTAAATTTGAGGAGGAACTTAATCAATGGTAGATAGGGTAGAGCTTGGAAAACCACTGAATTTAGAGATTGATTTTATTTCTGAATCTAACTCTAATCGTGCTGATGATGAGACAATTAATGAATCGAACGATTCTCACCGTGAAGCTCTGACTGATTCTGAGCCTGCCAAAGAAAACATTAGCACAAATAGAGTTTTTGTTGCGTGTAAAACACATGTTTACAACAGAGACGTAGCTCCAGATGATTTTTTAAACGAGCTTGTAAACTGGTGCAAGCAGGCTTCAGATGAGATATTCATAAGCAATGATAATTATGATATCTATTCTCATGTATTTAACGAGTTAGGTCCCTGGGATAATCTCCTTCATAGAAAGGCTGTAATGCTGGAAGTTCTCCGAGTGATCGCGGGATTTGAAAGCTCATGGGACTGGAACGCAGGTAGAGACACAACAAATCCGAACTCAAATACTTCCTGTACTGAAGAAGCTGGTATATTTCAATGTTCTGGCGATTCGATGAACTTTGACAAAAGCCTTAAAAACCTTCTGCAATCAGTGTCAGGAAATGTAGACTGTGATACTTTTCGGGTTTTCTCCAAAAGTAATCATATGTTTGCAATTGAGTATTGTGCGCGTTTATTACGATTTACTGTCAATCATCATGGTCCTGTAAAGCGTAAAGAGATTCATCGCTGGCTAAAGCTTGATGCGGTAGCCGAGTTCGAGAAATTCTTACTCAACTGAAGTGAATCTCTCACTTTACCATTAACGTATTTTCAATTTTTCTCAGGAGTAGAATTATGTCACAACTTCATGTTATTGGAACTACATTCTTCAAGAAAACAACTGTACAGTCAAGCCGTTTACCGGCGAATGAGAAGGTTGCTGTAAATGCCGGAGAAACCCTCAAGTATAACCCCGATTCTTTGAAGGTTGTAGGAGAACATTACTTAGTAGAACTGCTTGAGCAAATTGCTCCTTGGGGCACAACTGGCTACTTTTACAGTCCTCACATTCAATTGGAGGTAAGTGGCTTTGCAAACCGCTTAGTCAGAAAAGTGTTGTCAAATAATGAATACTGGGATATTTTGAGGACTGCGGAGCAAATTAGAAATGGTACGGACAATACCTGTGTTGCATTTTCAAGTGAAACTCTTCGCAGGATGGGCATTCCTGTACCAATTGAGGATGTTGAGATTGACGGTGAAATCCTAAACATTTCTTTGGTGACTAAACCTTACAAGATATGGCTAGAACAAAAAGTAAAGCCAAGAAGAATAAATGATGCAACCAAGTTAAGACCTGGAGACATCTGCTTTAGTAAGGATGATCCGGACTTTCCAGGATTTCCAGCACATGTTTACTTCTTCATTGAATATTCTCCAGGAGATACTGGAGCTGCATATGTTGTAGATAACCAACAACCAAAACATTTGCGTAATCTAGATAATGGGTCACCTGGAAAAACTCCTTTTGCCTTCGCCTTACGACTTGAGAATCAGTTTGAAGAAGTTTACGCTGCGCGCGAACTGGTTGAGAAGAGTTTCTTAGAAGCCTCTGAAACTTTAAGACAGCAATTAATGCTCAATCAGGCATTCGAGTAGTAGACATTTATATAGAGGTATCTAGCTTTCATATAGAGGCTTGTGAAGGATCTTTGAGTCACTAACGAACCTGTAGGAGAGGCGAGCGTCTTTAAAGTGAGAGATTGGGTGTATTAAAGTTAGCACCTAAAGTGATAGCTTATAGCCTTTCTCACAAAGATGAGGTAGACAAGATTCTCTGAAGATCGGGACTTTCAAGCCTTATTACATACCTCATGTACCTGAGAAAGGCTATACATAAGATCTCTCGCACAAATGAGAAGTTGAGTTCATCCACGGTATTAGTGAGAGTTCAGCGTTTCAAAGAGTGCAGTTAGGGTGATTGTCGAACGAAGCTGGCTAACAACGCAGTAGAGCGGAGGGACGAAGGATCTTGGTGCTGAGTTCAAGGTTATCTGCCGCCGCTCACTTTAGCCGTTAGACTTCAAGTGCGATCGATCGCCCGTAGGTTGGCTTGACGCAGGAAACCTAACAACTTTTCTCCTTTAAAGCAGCCGACGTGCTTGTAAAATCGGGCAATCGTAGATGAGGTTCAAGTGCGATCGCTCTTTCTTCTAAATCAACAATTTACTAACTTACAAACCTTTACAAAAGTCTGTCAGTCTTTCTCACCGACAGGGCGATCGGGGTAGTTTATTCTTTGGCAAGCTAATTTATACTCTAATGTGGGTGGTAATCGCTTCACCGTAATTGAATCTAGATAGTCTACTTACTAACACCTACAGCTTGTCCTATCACCACTGTAGGTAAGATAGCGAGGACTTTGGGTGCTAAAGGCTTTAAGTCTGCCAGTCGATTAGAGGGTGCTTGCAAAACAACCACAGCAATGTTGAACTGTTGTAGATTTTGCTGAAACGATAGATTGTGATCGACTGTGATAAACACATCAAACTCCGCTTCTGCAAGGGCAAGAAGTTGACCATTTTTTACCCCTGCCCACCCCATCTGAGGAATCGTTTTCACCTCGCAGCCAACAAACTCCCTTGTCAGCTTGCGATCTATACACTCATCCAACAGGAGTTTCATGCTATGCCACCATACCAACAAGCTGTTTTCCAGCCTCTTCAAGCAAGGCGATGACTTGCTCTCTTGTCACAGTGGGAAATCCATCCAAGAAATCGTCTATGGATTCTCCCGCTTTGAGATAGTCCAGAAGCGTCTGCACGGGAACCCTAGTTCCAGCAAAAACTGGGGTGCCACCCATAATCTCAGGGGATGCGCTAATAATTGAGAAGTCAGTAATCATAAGTCTTCGACCTCCTGGTTTCATACTTAACAGTTTATCAATTCTTGAGGGTTTAGCATTGATACTGCACGCCCATTATTTGTCGAAGAAGGCAATCACGGGAAAATTGTGGCGATCGACCTCGAAACCGGCGACTTTGAGGTTGATGCGAGTGAAATTGCTGCTTGCGATCGCCTTGAAGCCACTCACCCTGACGCTCAAATCTGGATTGTCCGTATTGGTTCCCGTCATGTACATCGATTCGGCGGACGCACGAAGAGACCCGTATGATATCCGGAATCGTCAACGCGAATAAGGTTGGTTGAGTCCGAGAGTTCACTTCTTCGGCGGGTGAACGGAGTAGTTAGACTACTAAACCTTTAAAGCAGCCGACGTGCTTGTAAAATCTGTTTTTGCCACAGCTCGAAATTCTGTATATTTGAGCTACCATCTCTTTCAACGATCGCCCTTATTTGCTCCATAAGCTCGATCGCCAGCGGTACGCCAAGCTGCAATTGCTCCAAAACCTCCCGTTGAGCAAAAACGGTTTCCGGTGTTCCTTCTAAAATCAGTTGTCCTCGATCCATTACAAACACCCAATCAGCCCAGCGGTAGATGAAATCGAGGTCGTGACTTGCTAAAAGGATCGTGGTTCCGGCGCTGTGAATTTGTTGGAGTAAACCGATCAGTTGTCGGATGTGACGCGGGTCGAGATAGGCGGTAGGTTCATCTAGCAGCAGCAGTTTGGGCTTGAGAACCATGATATCGGCGATCGACACCCGCTTTTTCTGCCCCAAACTGAGATTGTGAATTGGTTCGCGGGCGAGTTCGCTTAGATCGAATTGGTCGATCGCCTGCTGTACCTGTTGAGCAATTTCGGATTCTGTCAAGCCTAAATTGTACAATCCATAGGAAATATCTTCTTCTACCGTCGAAGCTACTAATTGATGTTCGGGATTTTGAAAGACGAGTCCGATTTGTTGGCGCAGTTGCATCAAAGATTTGCGATCGTAGCGGAATGGTTCACCTTGCCAGCGAATGAAGCCATGTTGCGGTTGATATAAGCCATTTGCTAACAGGAAAAAGGTAGTTTTGCCACAGCCGTTTTGACCGATCAGCCCGCAGCGTTTCCCGGCGGGGACTTTGAGGTTTAAACGCTGAATTGCCACTCGCGAACCGCAGGGATATGAGTAGGAAGTGCGATCGAATTCGAGAATCCATTCAGACATATTCGTTATTTTTTATTTTTTATAGCCTTGTTCCCAGGCTCTGCCTGGGAATAAATACCGGGAGGCTCTGCCTCCAATTACCGATTACAGATTCCCAATTTCCCTTGTATTTGTGTCAGTTTTCATCTGTTTTTGACAACTGCCAAAGTTGAATTTCATAACAGAGATGTTGCTCAAAAAGTTGGCTCGCCTCCAATCCTTCAATAACCAGCTTTTTGAACCAGCGACGAAATATCCAGCGCAGGAATGTGTGGACGGGGGGAACTGCGATCGCAATTAAATCTGCAACATAGATCATCGTATTCAGTCCATACCTGCGGAAAGTATCGACATACAAATCGATTGTCGGTACAATATGAGCGGAAATATCCTCAGTTTTCACTAAAGTGAATCCAGCCTGCTTTAATGCTGCATGAAGTTCCGTAACAACATGACAATTAGAGAACATTCCCTCTTTATAATTAGCATCAGAACGCAGCATATCGGCAAGCAGCACGTAGCCACCCTGATTGAGGATTTTGGCGGCACCGTTAGCAATATCAACAGCCGACATATACTGGCTACTTTCGCTAAAGAGAATAAGATCGTAGAAATGGGTTGCTTTGAAGTCTTCAAACCTCGTGAGGTGGAAGATTGCCCGATCGCCCGTACACTTAAGAAAGCGCTGTTGTTGGAACGGATCGGGTGCGAGCCCTTCCACTGCAAAACCTCGATCGAGCAAATAAGCCGCATTTCCGCCAATCCCGCAGCCCACATCCAGTATCGTATGAGTGCCTTTGGGGATCGCATCCAACAGTTTTACAGTATAAGCTTGCTGAGCGATGCGCAATCGGGCGATCGTTAGTTCGTCAGCGGGCACAGGTAGGGTTTCCCAATAGCCGTAGTGAAGGTAGGGCGAATCTGTCAGGCCCAAATAGTAATTAAGCGCTGCATTTTGGTAGCGAGTTACCTTGGAAATTTCGATTGATTTTGGCTTCGACATTCGGAAAATTTAGTAAGTTTTAAGATTTCGGGCAGAGTTGAAATTCTTCCCAGCGCTTGCATACCTGTTCATAGCACTCAACAGGAGAAATTGCCAAATTTTGCAACAAATTGATATCAATCTGACCGTTGGCGATCGACAAAAATATAATTGCTTCCTTGGGCTCGTAGCTAGCAATGATTTGGAGCAGATTTGAAACAGTATTTTCCTCTACTTCTAGTTGTTGCAAATAAGCAGTTGCATACAATTGGGAAATAAAGTGCAGATCGTACTTGATAGTATCTACGCTCCAATTCACAGAACCGTTAATGGGAGTATTGATTTTGCAAGCAACCAAGCCTCGTCCTCGATGCAAAAAGCCATTCCAAGCAGTATGTCCGATCGACAAAATATTCTGGTGAATAAACAAGTTTTGCCAGTAGCCAAAACTACCCTGCCAAACACTATCTTCGATTCGCATTTTTTTTAGTTTCCCGCTGCCTAAAATTTCGTTATTGTCGATCGGGAAACGGAGCACAACAGCAGATTATTTGTAAAAATATTGAACTCACCATCATCTATACCTCGCAGATGAAAAACAACAGGTAAACAAATCGGCGGGCATCCTGACTCAGAGATGCAATGATCTCATTACAGTTGCGGGACAGCGCCGGATTCGCACCGAACTTTCCCCCTTGCGTCTGATGGCTGTTTTTCATCAGAGCCGATCGATATACCGGAATATTACCACTATTTGGGATATTTGACAAAAAACTGTCCGCCTATTCACCAAACTCAATATTTTCATACAAATCGGCCAGCGAAATTTCCACAGCAACAGATGTTAAACTGAGCCGATCGCCCATACAGCTATATTCCGAAAAAATCCACTTATTCGCATCAGTTTTAGAATATTGCTCCACCCGTAGCCGATATTGATCGATTAATAAATACTCCTGAAAACTAGGAATACTGCGATAGGCAGCAAACTTTTCATCGCGGTCATAAGCTTTAGTACCTTTAGACAGCACCTCAGCAATCAGCAGAGGATTGGTAATTGTATCCGTCCGTCCAGATTGCAGCTCGATCGGTTTCGCAACCACCATCACATCCGGGTAAGTATAATTATTAAGCTGGGGAATCCACAGCCGCTGATCCGAACTAAAAGTCCGATATGGTTTCCCTTTTAACGCCAGTTTCAGCGCAACAACTAAATTAGTGGTAATTTCATTGTGATCCGGTGTGCCGCCAGCCATCAGAACAATCTCCCCATTGATAAATTCATGCCGCTCCTGAGAATTGATTTCCAATTCTAGATATTCCTCAGCCGTGTAGGTTTTGGTTTCAACTGGCGCGATCATATACAACGCTCTCCTTTAATCTACTCATTTTAGTTTATATTAAAAATTTTGCTAATTCAACAGAAAAGTAGATTTTAATCATGCTAATAAACAGGCAAGATGCCTGTTCCACAAAGAGGGAATTTTCAGGTGGGGTGGGCAGGAGATCCCACCCCTGAAAGGCTGTTGAGAATGTGCAAGATGGGAGTGCGATCGCACTTAACCAACTTACCGCAGCGGGACAAAGTTATAACCAGTGCTTCCTCCTTGTTTAACTTGCACTAAAATCGGCTTACCCGCCCGATCGCCCGTGGGCAAAAACTTCACATCCTCGCTGGCTCCTAGTGTTGAAAAACTCGCATTTCGGAGTGCTTGTTGCAATCCTTCCCGCGTATTGCTTTGCCGCAAGCCAGCGATGACAGCTTGAGTCGCATCAAAACTCGTTGCTGTTCGCCAATTCACAATTCCTCCCCAACGCTGGCGGGAATTTTCTGGGAAACGGCTACCGGGATTAGTTTCAGGATGCCAGGGAACGGGCAATACTAAGCCGTTAACGTCGCTTTGTCCGTCTTTTAATGTTTGAATGGTGTACATTGTGGTGCTGCCGTAGAGTGGCAATTTGCCTCGATTAATGCGAGCCAGAGAAATCGCACGGTCAATGCGATCGACGTGGGGTGCTACCATCAATCCTTGTGCACCTTTGCTGACAGCATCGGCGATCGCACTTTCGGGATTAAAAGAAGGGATTGAAAAGTCGCAAACAGTCGGAACTAATTTGCCTCCAGCAGCAGTAAGAGAGGCCACAAATTCATCTTTAAAGGAGATGTTATCGGGTGCTTGGGAGTCGTAACAAATGGCAATATTAGTTTTGCCTGCTGTTTTGACTGCATATTCTGCTAAAGGAGCGGCCATTAAGCTAATATTGGGTACTGTCCGAAAGATGTAGCTGCCAAATCCTGATAAATTATTGGCCAAGCTCGTGGGTGTCACCATTACCAGTTTTTCTTGCTGATATATCGGAGCAGCTTCGAGAGATGCGTTGCTAGCATTGTGTCCAACTACTGCTAGTATATTCTGATCTTTTGTCAATGTCTTTGCAACTTCTCTGACCACTTCTGGACTGTTGTCATCGTTGACTATTTCTACTTGCAGTTCTGCGCCGTTGATGCCACCGCTAGTATTAATTTCATCCTGAGCTTGGGCAACACCTCGAAGGATTTCTTGGGCGACATTGGGGTTGCTACCAATGGGGACGCTGACAGCAATTTTTAAGGAAGAACCATTGCTGGCTCGGGCATTATTGAAATAGATTATGGTTTCCGGGTCGTTGCGATTTTGTTGCAGCGATTTCTGAAAATATTCGGCGGCAGATTGGTAATTTCCCTCAGCAAAAGCTTGAACTCCTGCTTGTTTTGCTGCTGTTGTTTGGGATGTCACCAATATCCGATTTCCTAAACTGATGCGATTTGCGATCGCTCCCGATGCGCTCGTTGCCGATGTAGATGTAGATATAGGTGTATTTGAAGTTTTGGCATTCAATAAACCGGGAAGGAACTTGTATGCGCCAAACCCAATTAAGCCGATGGCAATAATAAAAACAATGGGCGGTGGGGTATTTTTTTTGTTAGTATCTTGATACATGATTTTCTCTCTGTATTTTGATACTGTAATTATTCATTCAATTACTGTTCGTGTCAATTCATATAATTCATTAATTAAGTTCATAAAAGTCATATTTGTAATAGCTGTTGGAGGAAGTGCGATCGCCCTTATTCAAATCTAGCCCGCTAAACTAACGATAATACGAGAATTATCAACAATAGGACTTACCCACCGACGATCGGAAACCGGGTTTTCTACTGCATCTGCGATGCTCTAACGAAGTATTTTCGTAAAAAACCCGGTTTTTGGGCCCCCATGCTAAGTCCCAAGAATAAATTTAGCGTTGAAATACTGCGCTTAAAATGGTTAAAACCGTGCAACCAAACACGGCTTCCAATGTATATCTTCGCGAAGGTTTATAAGGGGAAGAATGCCAAACGCGCAGTTCTCCATTAAAGCCGCGCGACGCTAAACTCAAGGAAACTTGACGGTAGTTTTCCAAAGTTCGCTGAAGCAATTGCCCGATTAAAATGCCTAAACTCTGCATTCCCCGCTTCCAAGTGCGGTAGCCACAGCGCGAGTTTTGGGCTATCCAAAGTTCATCGGCGATCGCCAATAAGCTAAAAATAAACCGATACATTAGTAATAGCAGTTCTGTGACTAACTCTGGACAGCGTAATTGTCTGAGAATCTGCAAAATTTCGGTAAATGGAACCGTCAAGAGGATGAAATACATACAGCTTGTCGATGCGAAGGCGCGGGCAAATAGCAAGCTCACTTGGTATATCCCAGTGCGGCTCACATAGAGATAAAAAGTGCCGATGCTAATACCCCAACCTCGCCAGATATCCCACTGAATTGCGGGGATACGATCGCCCGCAACCGCACTCATCGCCAAAGCAGGCAAACTTGTCAGCAAAAATATCAACGGTAGCGACAGCAACCGCAAATACAGTTTCCCCGGAATACCCGCATAGACGACGATCCAGACAGCCAACCAAAGGGCGATCGACAACTGGACGATCGCCCCAGAAACCAGAGAAAGAATTAACAGGGCGATCGCAAAGGATAATTTGTGGATTGGCGGCAACCCGCGCAAGCGATTTGTATAAGCCAGACTGTCAATCTGATGGTTCATTCTGACGGCTATTCATCATCAGATTTTTGTCGCTGCGATCGCCCCTTATACAACCCAATGACGTACCCAACTACGCCAGCCCCGATTGCCGCTTGAGACGCAAACAATAGAGTTGAAATTTCTCCGCTAGCCGGCTCAAACAAGTGATTAAACCAAGGTTTATAATCCGGTTGAATTTCCGTAATTGCTTTCTTAGCTTGGTCATCGGCACCGCCATATTCACCTCGCACAAAAACGAGAGGAAACGCTGCCAAAACCATCACCGCGCCAGCCAACAGCCAATTTTGCCGCGAAATGGATTGGTGATTTTTTGTAGGTTTTTGATTCACTGCTTATGACTCCTGTCTCAATAATTTCAAAGTTTCCAACTCCGGCTTCCCGTAAGAATGCAGCCAATTCCACACTAATACAGTCAGCAATCCCTCACTAATAGCCAGGGGTACTTGAGTGATAGCAAAGATGCCAGCAAACTTGATAAACGAAGCCATAAAACCGCCGCTTGCTGCGGGGAAAGCTAATGCTAATTGAATCGAAGTCGTCACATAAGTCAGCAAATCTGCCAAAGCCGCCGCACAAAAAATTGCCGCCCGCTGGCTACCAGTTCGCAACAGCAATTGATAGATAAAATAGGCAGCGAAAGGGCCGACAATCGCCATCGAAAACATATTCGCTCCCAGCGTTGTCAACCCACCATGCGCTAACAGTAACGTTTGAAAAAGCAGCACTAAAGCACCGAGTACCGCCATCACCGAAGGGCCGAATAAAATCGCACCCAAACCCGTACCTGTTGGGTGAGAACAACTGCCCGTTACCGATGGAATTTTTAAAGCAGAAAGTACAAAAGTAAACGCACCAGCTAAAGCTAGCAATAGTTTAAGTTCTGGGTGTTCTTTTGTAATGCGAGTAATTGAGCGCAAACCTACTGCAAAAAAAGGCAACGCCACCATCCACCAAAATGCCGCCCATTGCACCGGTAAAAAACCTTCCGAAATGTGCATAGCTGCGGCGGGCGTTGCCGAGGCCAGGACAATATAACAACTCAAGCCAGCCATCAATCCCAAGCTGACCAATTTCCGATTTCCGGTCTTCACGCTGAACCTCGCAGATGAGACAATGTAAATTAACACATCGGCGGGCATCCTGACTCAGAAAGCGACATCACTTTCATTACAGTTGCGGGACAGCGCCGGACTTGCACCGAACTTTCCCCGTTTCCTCTAACGGCTGCTCCCCATTAGAACCGAATCGTTAGCCTTAGTATAGTCGATCGCGTAAGTCTCAGCAAATATTTTACAAAAATTACATCAGATTAACTAAATCAAAATTACCTATCATCTTCTCTTCTCTTCCTTCGCGTCTTTGCGGTTCGTTCAATAAATACTATCGCCAAACAAATCAACGGTATAATATTAGTAATTTTTGAGGAAAGCCGCAATGTTACAGTACAACTTGCCGAGGAACTTGCCCTCCGCCGATGAACTACCAGACTCAGATGAAACACCTGTGGATAACGAACTGCAAGAACTAATACCGGGATTGCTAAAAGCAATCTTGCTGATACTTTGGTCAGAGCGCATGGATTGGTTTTTTGGCATAGATATGGGTATCTATTATCACCCCGATAAACCTGCCATTGTGCCAGATGCTTTCTTGAGTTTAGGTGTAGAAAGGTTTTATGATGAAGAATTGCGTCCCAGTTACGTGCTGTGGGACGAAAATGTTTTGCCGACTTTTGTACTGGAAGTAGTTTCCCCAACTTATCGCAAGGAATACAGCACAAAGTTGGAGGAATATCAAGCTTTAGGCGTACTTTATTACGTCATTTATTCTTCCCGCCGCCGCCGTAAACCCCGTTTGGAAGTACATAAGTTAGTCAATGGGAAGTACGAGTTACAGCCAGGACATCCAGTTTGGATGTCAGAAATTGGTTTGGGGATTGGTTGTGAAAGGGGAAATTATTCTGGGGTGACAAGAGAGTGGTTGTATTGGTATGATGCCGATGGAAAACGTTATCTGACTCCTGAAGAACAGGTGAAAGAATCAGCCCAGCGCGCCGATCGACTAGCTCAGCGATTGCGGGAGTTGGGGATAGATCCTGATAATCAGACCTGATGGCAATCAAGAGTACCAGACTGACAGACTTTAGACGCTCAGAAACCGGGTTTTTCAATCGAGATCGATCGTCCTCAACGGAGGATTTTCTGGAAAAAACCCGGTTTCTGCGTCCAGAAATGTGTGAATTTTTATCGCAAAAATCAGGAAAGATGCAGCTAGATTTGGAAAAAACAGAGAGTTTGACGCGAAACATTGAGATGCAGCTCGAAAAGATGAAAATCAGGAGAGGTTATTAAATAATGGTCATGGATCTGCGTTCTTACGATGTCATCTGTTTTGGTGATGAAGTTCCAGGAGTTCTAGCTGTTATCTCTGCCTCCAGAGAATATCTTCGCCGAACAAAGCGTTATCCGCGAATTCTACTGATGTCGAAAGCAAGCTTGCAAGAAGGAATTGGCGGACATTTGGTAAGAGGCGGTCTTGCTTATTTAGATAGAAGTCAGATTAGTGAAGAACTTCAACAATCTTTAAAGTTAGATATCTTTGGTTCACCGGCGACAATCTATAAAGAATTCTTACAAAAATCCGGCGTTAAGGCAATTGCACTTGACCCCCGCAAAGCCAGTGCAGCGCTGAAAGAAATGCTGGTACAAGCTGGGGCAGATCTCCTCAGCAAAGTAGAAATTAAATCAGTCACTAAAGCAGGCCAAAAAATTGCCAGTATAACCACCTCTCAAGGCGTAGTTTATGCCGGCAAGCAATTTATTGATGCCACTGTCAATGCCGAATTAGCTCAAGCTGCTGGTGTGAAAAAGCTGAAGGGATTTGAAACATTTGGTCTGCCTAATTCAGAACTTCCAGTCACCCTCGTTTTTGAAACTCAAGGACTCAGTGCAAGAGCACTGAAAGAATTCGATTATATTTATCTAAAACGCTTTACCAACCTGGCCGATGCAGAGAGTCAAAAATTTTTGCTGTACGCTGCGGACAAGGATGCCAAACTAGCAGAAGAACTCCGGCGGGAAATGAGGGACACTAAAGGCAATCTCAAAACTTTGTGGGCGGGTAACGATTACATCGATGTTCGCTCGCCGGCTCTATCTGTAGCTTACCACTCCTTTAGAGGAAGAAAACTATCTTTTTCTGAAACAGGCATAATTTTAGATGAGGGAAATATAGCAATACTTCCCAATGACAGACTTTCGTGGAATGCGCTTTTATTCGCAGTCACCGCCAGCGAAGCGGAAGCCTTAGCTAGAAGCGGGAGCAAACCCACGGCTAATATGCAAAGAGAGATGTTATTTATTACAACTTGGCTGAAGAGTTTGGGGGCTACTTCTGTTACTTATGCCTCAGAACTTTATATCCGACACGCGGGCAATGTGACGGGAGTTGTAGAACCTTTAACTGGGGCACAAATGCTGTTAGGTGGCGTACCTGCTAATGAAGCGCTGGCAACATTTAGCTATCATTTTGATGTACGCGGAGGCATCCAGGGTATTCGCGACAAAGCAACTCGTCTAGGATGGTTTAAAAGTCTGAGTTTTCAACACCCTATCTTTAATATTGGCATCCGCCACGCATTAATTAAAAACGTTCCTAACCTGGCAGTGGTTAGTCCGTGTTCTGGATTTGAAGGGTTTGCCTGCTCTGTCGGCAGAATTGTGGAATTCAACGCCGCAGTTGGTCAAGGTGTTGGTATCGCTGCGGTTAATGCCATTCTAAATAACAAAAATCTAGCCGATGTATCTAACCGAGAAGTGAGACAAGTTCTCGCTGAAACAGGTCAGTTACCTAAAATTTTTGGAACTCCAAATAATGGTGATGCAATGCTATTGGCGCAATTCGAGACTCTTGCCAGTTCGGATGCTATTGCGTAATATCAATTTCAATAAACAATGCAATAGTAGGTTTGGCCCGGGGAACGAAACTCAACACAACCGTTTTTAGCAAGAAATGAGTAAAATTGCTATTAATATTATGTTCTTTAAAACGACAACAATCACGTTGGTTTGTAATGACGACTTTAATCCCGAGCAAATTCTGAGCACTTCTGTCGTCACTAAAAACCTATAACGGTGATTTTACCGGAAATTGTACAATACCTCGATCGCCTGCACTGAATTATTGTGCTGCGCGGCACTAACCTGTTAAACAACTTTTCAACTTGAGACTTCGCTTGATTTTTCCAGCTTGCTTTCCCGCACAAACAAGAAAAGCGGGAAAGCACATGAAAACGAAACAAGCACACCCAGAAGTACGTACAGCCCTACAAAACTTATATCCAATCGTTTTGACTCAGCGTACATCCAAGTGCTTCCTGCTACAGTTGCGATCGACAAATCTAAACTTACCGATTTCGCAGCAAGATTAGCCGAACTCTCGTTTACAAAGTCAAGCAAGCCAGCATTGCTAAAAAACTGCAAATTATAGTACCAAGGCAGCACAAGTCCCAGAAGTGATAGGATGAGATAAATGATTCGCTTAACGATCATAATTACCCGACCTGTTCTTCGAGCAACTGTATTACCCTACTCGCTAACAACCAATCCTTACTTCTTCTGCGGGCACTTCGGATGAATCCCCCCCTGGAAACAAATGTAAGCAATTTGACTTTTATCTAAATTCTTAGCCTCTGCAAAATCAACTCCTAGGAATCGACCCGATTTACTCCCGGTCGGACTTTGAATAAATTGCTCTGAAGCTGCTTTCCCCAGAAACACAGCGCCTTTAAAATTCGCTCCCGCTAAATTCGCGCCCCTAAAATCAACCGAACTCACCTCCGCATTCCGAAAATTCGCATCTTGCAACCGAGCATCTCTTAAATTCACGTTGGCGAGTTTAGTCGAACTCAAATCGGCATTTTGTAAGTTCGCGCCACTCAAATCAGCACCGGACAAATCAGCACCTTGCCATTCCGATTTAGACAAGTTTGTCAAGGACAACTGAGCACCTTGAGCCTTCACTTTGCCCAAACGTGCACCTGACAAATCCGCTCCAGACAAATTCGCGCTTCCTATATCTGCACCAGTAAAAATTGCATTTTTTAACTGTGCTTGCTGCAAATTTGCTCCAATTAAAATAGCACTGCTGAAATTAGCTGAGTTCAAATTGCCGCTTGACAAATTAGCTTTGTTCAGGACAGCGCGCACAAAAGTAGTCCGGTTCATTACAGCACTGTTCAAAGACGCCCCGGTCAAATTTACTCCTTCCAAATTAGCGCCGCTCAAGTCAGAAACCCAATCGTCAAATGTAGCCGGACGCCTGTCTTCGCCTGTGCCGTAAAAGCGAGCTCCCTGAAAGCTGGCATTGGTTAAATTGGTATTTCTCAACTTAATTCCCGACAAGTCAACTTTGTTTAAAACTAAAGTAAACTGAGACGGGCCTGCGGGACTTTGAGCTAAATCCGTGCGGCTCAGATCCGCGCCGTTGAGCTGGCTGCTATACACTGTGAGAATTTTGCCGATCGCCCTTTGTACTGTTCGCTGGCGGGCCGCCGCTAACTCCCGTTCTGGGGCCTTGCCGCCAAAGCGCAGGGAATCGAGGTCGTTGCTGAGAGCTTGGTTCAACCGCTGCAAGTCAGGCAAAGCTTTCGGCCCGCTACTGACTAAAGCTTGCTGGATCGCGTCCAACATGGCGCGGTTGTCTTCTTGAGCTAGCAAATCCGCTAGCAGGGGTACGGCGCGGGAGTCTTCCACCGCCCCCAAAGCCAAAATAGCCGATCGCCTGCCGGATGCCCCGCTAGCCGATGTGGGAGACAGTTTGCTGACTAAAGCTACAAATAATTCGTCGTTCCGCTGCCGCGAATCCCGCATATTTGCTTGACTTTGAGTGTAGATGAGAGTGCCGACAAACAAAGTTAAAATCAATCCGGCGCTGCCGATGGTAACTATCACTAAAGTTGTGCCTGGGTGTTGGCGCATCCAATTCCACAAACTGGCATTTGCTTTCAAGCCGGTTTGCGGAGTCACAACCAAAGCCGCAATCTGCGCGTCTTCCTCAGTCCAATCTGGACTATTGACAGGATTGGCAGACTGTTCATTCGATCGAGCGTTGACCACCAAAGTATTCGCGAGGCGATCGTGTCCCGCTTGCCGTTTGTAACGCCACGCAACCGCGCCGTCTGCGAGCACTGCCAAGCTGCTCAGCCCCCCTAAAATCAGCAAATCTGGAAACGCACCCGTCAAGCGCCAAATGCCGTAAGCGACGCCCAGAGGCACTCCCCAGCGCCCTAAAGTTTCGCGAATTAGCACTTGCCCAAAACCCGGAGGAGTACCAGACGCTGTGACAACTTTGACGCCGAACCAGCGTTTGGGGAGAGTTTGACCGGTTCTGGCGAGCAAAAACAGTTGCCACCCCGCTAAAACTGCCGGTGCCAGCAGCGCCCCTGACCAGAATAGATTAGTTAGGGGTGCGACTCTGGGGTTGCGATCGCGCACCGGTATGCCCAAAGTACGGGCGACTGTTTCGGATGCTGCTGCTACTGAGGGATTGAGCGGCACACTTTGAGATTCATTGTTGACCAATGCCCCGATACTGAAGGGAACGAGGGCGCTGGCCGCAATTAACGAAATTTCCACGGCCCAAGCGCCGCACCTGCGAACCAGCAGTGGCATTTGCTTGGATTGTCTTTGCCAAGACGGATCGGGTTGATTGATGCCGCTGGGCGCGGTGGGGCTAGCCATATTTAGAAATTCCTATTATTTGTCGTTAGTATTTGAGGACTGGGGGGAAATTGCCAATTTATACGCTATGTAGATTAGCACTCCGAGAACGGCAAGAGTCATCAGCGCTGAAATTAGCTGTACGACGCTATTGAAGACTGTCAGGACAATTATCGCTCCGACGGCAAAGGCTGCCACCTGTCCCGGTTTGGGGAGTCTTTGAAACTTATCCAGTAATTGATTGTATAAGGTTCCGAGGGCTTGATAGCTGTCAGAATTTTGTGCGATCAGCGGCGATCGTTCTACTTTAGCTTTTAGTTCTCCGAACGCTTGCTGCCAATTGAAGTTATTTTGAGGATTCATAAAAAAATTCGGAAGTTATTTTAGATTAATGTGTTTGGAACCGCCATTATCCCCTACCGTCAAAGAACTAGAACCAAATGCCATTGTGTGAGGAAACATGAAGATCCATTATCCGGGCGATCGCGGCAAACTGTGGTTTAGTCCGATCGTCACCCTAGCCTTGGCAATGATTTTAGCGGATGCCGGTGCCCTTCGGAGCCAACCGCTACAAATTGCTCCGGGATTTCCCGAACCGCTGGGAGTTTCTGGAGTTTCCGGCGGCCCGAACAATAGTGGCGACTGCGGTTTTGTGTCCCAAGCACCCAACCACGTCATCGAAGTAACGCAGGATTTGCCTTACTGGCGGATTGCAGTACAAACCGCTGGAGCTCCGAGTTTGATGATTCAGGGGCCGAGGGGGCGTTTCTGCGTCCTGCCGGCGAATTCTGCTGCGGGGAATGTAGAATTTTCCGGTTATGGGGACAAGGGGACTTATGTTATTTTTGTGGGCGATCGATCTCAAGGTCAACACCCTTACTCTCTTTCTATTTCCCAAAAGCGAAATTAACCATACAACCAGATTAGGACGCTTGCTGTGAGAAAATGGCTTTTTTGCGATCGTCAAGAAGCCTGCTTTTTAACAGCAAGTGCGTTAACTAGAGATTTCCTATCAATTTTGTATTTGGTTTTTAGCCCACTGGCGAAACAATCTGAGAGTTTGACTCGTGCCCGCTGTTTGGCTTTGTTCGCAATATTGAGAAATAGCTTCAATAATTGGCAGATTGGGAAAAGTCGGACTAATTTCAGATTCAACATATTTCCCATCTTGAAGCACATTAATCTGAAGCTTCTTATTTTCATAGCGCCATATTTCAGGTACTCCCAAAGCTTCGTAAGCATCGAGTTGAGTTTTGGAAGTTATATCGACTTCAATTGCTAAGTCAGGCGGCGGATCGACAGTTAAATCTATCCGCTTTTTACCAATCATTAGAGCATAATTTTGAATGTAAAAGCAGTTGTCAGGTTCAATTCCTTGTAACATATTTTTTCGCTTAAAAGTCGTCGAACCAAAACATTCTCGATCAATTTCAAGTTCTTCAAGTAATATTTTCACCATATCGCCAATGATTTCCTTATTGAATTCATGTTCTGGTATAGCAATCCTAATCTCCAAAGTTCCTTGACTGTAAGCTATTCTAGAGCCACGGTGTTCTCCCAACTCTTCTAAAATTGCTTCAAATTCCTGCCAGTTGACATCATTGAACAGCACTCTATGTCCTGGGGGTACACTGATTTGCCTTAATTGCACCGTTACCATTTCAACCTCCGATTTATTTAAGTTTATTATAACTGATACCATCTTTTAAGTTGATTGTGTACAGCACCCCCTCAACTTAATTTACTGGTAACTCTCGCCAAAAATCGAGCTGTCTAATCTGCGTTTTTTTGCTGCTTGTAAAGTTCCTTAAACTTGCGCTGCTGCTCGTTGTGGTCTACGATTGGAGAGGGATAAGGAAGAAGTCGGCGTTCTAAAGGCGAAAGATTTCCTGTTAGCAAAAGTTTAGTATCAACTCGGCGCAATTCTGGAACCCAGTGCCGAATATATTCCCCTTCCGGGTCAAATTTTTGAGCTTGACTGGCGGGATTGAATATTCGCAAAGGTTTCGAGTCCATGCCGCTGGATGCGCTCCACTGCCAGCCGCCGTTGTTAGCAGAAAGATCGCCGTCTATCAATTTTTGCATGAAGTATTTTTCACCCCACTGCCAGTTAATAATTAAATCTTTGGTGAGGAAGCTAGCGACTATCATGCGGCAGCGATTGTGCATCCAACCTGTCTGATTTAACTGTCGCATTGCCGCGTCAATAATAGGATAGCCAGTTTTGCCCCGACACCAAGCTTGAAAAAGCTTTTCATCGTTCTCCCACGGAAAGTCTTTGAATGCTGGACGGTAGGGGCCGTCTGCTAGTTCTGGGAAGTTATACATGGCGTGTTGGTAAAATTCCCGCCACGCTATTTCCTGTTGCCAAGTCCCGATGCTTGTACACGCTTCTTCGTTGCGGCAAGTTTCCATTACTATCTGGGTAGCTTGCCAAACCGTGCGGATGCCAATTGCACCAAATTTGAGGGCGGCGCTGAGTTGGGATGTGCCGTTAGTTGCGGGGAAATTGCGCTGTTCTTGATATTCGTAAATTGCGATCTCGCAAAATTCTTCTAATTTTTTTTTCGCTGCATCTTCTCCAGGTTCTATGACTAATGGGTTTTCCCAAATAAATCCTAAACTAGAGGCAGTTGGCAGTGTTTCAATTGCACCTGCTTGGTTGGCGATTTCTTGTTCTTCTGCGGTTAATCCGGTCATTAATTCCAGATAAGTTATCGGCAGTGTCTCTACTGGTTGGGCTTTGGGTTTACTGTTCCATTTTTTCCAAAATGGTGTATAAACTGTGTAGGGAGTCCCTGTACCGCTGCGAATTTCATCTGGGGCGTGCAGGACTTGATCCCAGAAATTTTGAACTTGAATTCCTGCTTGTTGGAGGGCGCTTGATACGGAAAGATCGCGCTGTTTTGCGTAGGGTTCGACATCCCAGTTCCAAAATACTGCTTGAGCATTTATCGCTGTTGCTAATTTCGGTATTCCTAGACTCGGGTCATCTTGAATTATCAGCAATTGGCTGCCTGCTTCGCTGTAACGCTGCTGAAGTTTTTGCAAGCAGCCGATCATGTAGGTGACTCTGGCTGGCGCTACGTCATCGCGATTTAGGATATTGCGATCGAGACAAAAAATCCCGACTACTTTAGGGCTTTGCTGGCGCGCTGCTGCTAGTCCGATGTTGTCAGAAATACGCAAGTCGCGGCGGTGCCAAAATAAAATTAGATCGGACATTCGATTTTAGATTTTAGATTTTAGATTTTAGATTTTACAGTCCCGGACACACGCGGGGTAAAAAACCCGGTTTCTAAGTTAAGATTTATCGGTTTGATGCACGATTATTATAAGAAACCGGGTTTTTTTCGTCAGTCCTATTTAAGTCAAAAATGGACGCGCCAAGAAAAAGCTAGAAATTGATTTCGCGTCAATTGGTTCCCCAGCTAAGATAGCTTTTTCTAATTCTTCCGGGGTGAATAAAACTGTCTCCATGTCTTCATCATCGTCATGTGCTGGTGGCTTTTCCAGTTTTTCCAAATCTTGGGCTAAAAAAGCATAAATGATTTCGTCGGAATAACCGGGGGCGAGAAAAAATTGCCCTAAGTTCTGCCATTTTCCCGCGCGATATCCGGTTTCTTCTTCGATTTCGCGTTTAATAGTTTCGGCGGGATTTTCATTGATTTCTACCGTACCAGCGGGAAATTCTAAAATTCGCCCTTTTGTGGCAAAGCGGTATTGTCGCACCAAGACGAGTTTACCTTCGGGTGTGACGGGAACTGCAAGTGCTCCGCCCGGGTGGCGAATACATTCCCACTCGCCTTCGGAACCGTTGGGAAGGCGGAGGGTGGCTACGTCAAAGTTAAATTTCCGCCCTTGGTAAAATAGGCGCTGTTTGAGGAGTTGGGGTAGTTCTTGACCGATCGACATAAGCAAGAAGCGAATAATGTTA
This sequence comes from Microcoleus sp. MOSTC5, assembly GCF_036701825.1. NCBI lineage: Bacteria > Bacillati > Cyanobacteriota > Cyanophyceae > Oscillatoriales > Microcoleaceae > Microcoleus > Microcoleus sp. MOSTC5. The sequence goes on from NZ_JAUBRK010000026.1 coordinate 78,919, forward strand.
GAGAGCACTGATTTAAGACATCATAGGCGATCTCATAGGATTTTAGATTTTAGATTTTAGATTTTAGATTGGGAATGACTGATAACTATCACAGTTTGGAGCTTACCTACGGTTGCATTTTTTGGAAAACTGGTACGATCCCTGAACTGTGCTAAATTTTTACAGTGGTAATTTTTGCACTCCGGAACAGTCTGCGGTTTGCAGGAGTTGGGCGATCGCACTTTTCGTCACCGGATGCACCCAATTCGGGGCAATTTCTGCTAAAGGTACTAATACAAAAGCTCTTTCGGTCATCCGGGGATGAGGTAGAGTCAGTGTCGGAGTTTCTAGGATTAAATTGTTGTACAGCAGCAAATCTAGGTCGAGGGTTCTCGGCCCCCATTTTTCTCGGCGAATTCGATTAAATTTTCTCTCAATTTCTAATAAATTTGCTAGCAATTGTTCTGGTTCTAGTGCAACTTCTAGGATTGCACAGCCGTTGATGTAATCGGGTTGCGGCGGCCCCACGGGGGCAGTTTGATACCAGCTTGAATGGGATTTTACTGCGATTTCTGGGGTGTTGTTGAGGGTTGCGATCGCGCTTTTGAGTGTGGCGAGGGAGTCGCCTAAATTGCTACCGAGGGCGATCGCACATTTTGTTAATTTCATAAAAAAGAAGGAAGAAGGAAGGAAGAAAGAAGAAGGAAGAAGGAAGAAGGAAGAAGGAAGAAGGAAGAAGGAAGAAGGAAGAAGGAAGAGAGAAGAGGGAAGAAGGAAGAGGGGAGAGGGAAGAAGGAAGAATAAAGAAAGATTTATTTATCTAGCCTATAAACCTTATTTTCGGCAAAATCTAATTATACAAAATATTATTTTAATCCTAGCTTAATTGGGTGTTAATTTTTATTGATTATGATTGACAGATGTCAGCATTTAGTTAAAAAAATAATGAGTTTGCACCGACGCTTATTTTCAGCCTGGATTTTGGCAACGGTCATTTTTACCGCAAGTATATCAGTATCTTTAGCAGAAACTAAGGAAAGCTATCTTACCCTAGAGTCGAACGGCAGTCAATCTTTTGGGAGTTTAATGCAGCAGGCGGAAGATTTAGCGAAAGAGTCGATCGCCCGCCAGTTTCAAGAAAATCCGGCATTAACAGAAGTTACAATCATCATTACAGCCGATCGCAGCCGACAAAGAGTTCCGGTTTTGCGATCGAGAGTATCCCGCCGCGACTGGCACAAAGATGCGAGAATTGAACAGTGGACTAGATATTTTGCCGATGCTCAATTGCTGCTGGGATTCAGAGACGGCAATACTTCGCCCGCAAATTCTGGGTTTTCGCAAGCGATCGATGTACCTGCGCCCAGCCGATCGGCATCCCGACAAAACGATCCGGGTTTTCGAGATGATTGAAATAGTGGTAATCGGGCAGGCGGCATGGGGCATTGGTAACAAACAACAAACAACCAATAACCGCTAAAAAATAACCACTAACAAATCTATTTAACTTATTATTAACCCAAATAAAATGTGATTTTAATTAACCTGAAGGTTAACTCCCCTTAATTTAACAGTGATAAAGTTGCATACGGAATCATTTGATTAGGGAAGTTGGGTTGAATAAGGAATTTATGTCTAAAATAACTCGCCGACAACTGTTAATTTTCTTCGGTAGCAGTGCAGCTACTACTGTGCTTGCCCCTCAACTAACTAAAACACTATTCGGCATCAATTCCACCTCGGCAGAAGCTGTTGTCAGACCGCTATCTTTCACTCCGTTAAGACTTCCTCACCCGCTGCCAGTTTATCAAGAATTGTCCAGCTTCATACCGACGGGCCTAAACGGACAGGGCACCGTGATGGCCGCCTCCCAGAATACTAAATTAACCAGCTACAGCGTTGTTGACGATGTGGTTGTGCCGCCGGAATACGAACGGTACGTGATTCTCCGCTGGGGCGATCGAGTTTTCCCAGATCCGGCAGACTATTTCGGCTACAACAACGACTACACCGGGTTTGTAGGTCTTGGCGGCAGCAGTGACGACGGTTATCTCTGGGTTAACCACGAGTACGTATCCTTCCCGATGTCGAAAATGGCACCGGAAGCGCCGTCTGATGTGGCATCATTTCCAGCAACGGATCGCGCCGTCCTCGGTATAGACTTATCCGTAAAAAATCGGGCTACCCTCGGCGAATTTCTGTACAATCTCGGTGGTTCGATCGTCCGCATTACCAAACAAGCTGATGGACGCTTTGGGGCGATCGCCCGCGACTCCCTCAACCGCCGTATCCACGGACTTTCCGGCCTCGCAATCAACAGCCAGCGTACCGACAAATACAAAGATGTGACTTCCTGGGGCACCAGACAAGGCGACGATAACTATCTCACAGGCACGGGCCCCGCAGCCACCCAAGTCTTCGCGCAAGTCAACAGCGACGGACTCGGAAACCGCATCATCGGCACAGCCTACAACTGTTCCGGCGGCACAACCCCTTGGGGCACAATCCTCTCCGCCGAAGAAAATTTCCAGGGTAGCGAACTATTCTTCGTGGGAGTTCAAGAAAACGTCAAACCCAACGGCGGCCAAACCGGCTACGCCAAGGGCACTACGGGTGAGGAATTCGGCTTAGTCGGCGAAAAATACGGCTGGATGGTAGAAGTCGATCCCCAAGATCCGAATTTCCGCCCCCGGAAGCACACGGCTTTAGGCCGTTTCCGCCACGAAAACGTCGCGATTCGCGCCGAAGCAGGTCGCAAATTAGTAGTGTACATGGGGGACGATCGGCGCGGCGGACACACCTGGAAATTTGTCAGCAGCGGTACTGTCACAAATCCCGCAGATAAAACCAACAGCCGATTATTTGAAGACGGCGTTTTGTACGTTGCCCAATACAACCGCAACGGTGTGGGAAGATGGCTGCCCCTGACATTAAATACGCAAACCAATCCGGTGAGCCCCCAAAAAGTGGGCGAGGCCGAATTGGCAAGTTTTGGCAAAGCTCAAAGAGATGCAAATACTCGCTTGCCCAAACGCGCCGGAATTGCAGGTCAAACCGAAGATGGCGGTTCTTTTGTGATGGATACAACTAATGAAGCAACAGCACTTCCGGGCTACAAAAATAAAAGTCTTGCTAATTTCTACACCAGCCAAGGTGCGGTTTTAGTTGATGCTTTTCATGCCGCTAATTTGATTGGCGGTACTCCGACGGCGCGGCCTGAAGATTTGGAAATTAATCCTACTACTAAGGAAGTTTTCATTTCCTATACTGACGGCGCACCGGGTAGCGACGGTTATCCAGATTCTCGGATTTTTACTGTTGCTAAATACACTGCCGCCCTCAACAGCACTCAGCAGTCTGGAGGAATTTATAAAATAATTGAAGATAGTTCCGACGGTGCGGGTTTGACTTTCCGCTGGCAGCGTTTTGCTCAAGGTGGAGAAGCGGGTTCGGTAGCTGGGGCGGGATTTGCTAGTGTAGATAATTTGGTTTTTGACACTCAAGGTAATGTTTGGGGTGTCACTGATATCTCTACTCCCACGCACAACGGTTTTGATATCGGTGCGGCTGGAAAGCCGACGGCGATCGACCATAAAAAGACAGGAAATATATCGGATTTTACGGGTGTTTTCGGCAACAATTGGCTGTTTTACATTCCGACTTCCGGCCCGAATGCAGGAAGTGTAATTCCGTTTGCTCAAGGGCCGAATCGGTGCGAAATGACGGGGCCGACTTTTGTCGGAGATACGCTGTTGCTTTCGGTGCAGCATCCTGGGGAAGATTGCCCGATCGATGATGGTACTGTTCTCAGTCGGCAAATTGAAATGTTGGATTTGAACGGTGCTGTTTTTAATCAGACTCGTAGTGTTTCTCGCGGCAGTTTGTGGCCGAGCAATATTGAGAACGATCGGCGCCGATCGCCGATGCCGTCGGTGATTGGAATTCGCCGCGTGCGATCGACCACAACGGGTCAGTTTGTTTAAAGCGCTTAGTTATTAGTCATTAGTCATTAGTCATCGCTAGGGTGTACACTGCGAGCCTTACGCCTTGATTGATGACTGATGGTTTTTGAGTTTTATATTAAGTATTTTTACAGAAAAATATGACTATTATGACGGCAAATAATGATAAATAAGACCTTAAGCTTTAGGTAAAAACTTTTTAGTAAGGCTAAGCTGGAACTCCTAGGACAAATTAGCCCTGCTCAAAAAAATGCTTTATTCATTTTTGTCCAAATCTCAAGTCAAAGTCCGCGTTTTAAAACAGTTTGCAGCCGCTGTTTCGGCGTCTTTAGCTTTTAGTGCAATTAGCAGTTTGAAACCCTCGCCAGTATTAGCCGCTAGCAATATCCCCCTCGCAAATGAAACCTCGACTCAGTTAGTCGCAAAACCTGATTCTAGCTTGCAGTTAGGGCAGTTACGCAGCACTGTTCCCGTGCAGACAATGCAGCTCGATCCGGGCGGATTTATTCCGATCGCGATCGGCGGTATGATAATTATTCTGGTGCTGCCGCTATTTTTTGGCGGATTGGTAGTAATTGGCGATCGCGAAGTTGGCATTGTCAGTAAAAAGTTTAGCTTTGACGGCAAGTCTTTACCGCCCGGAGATTTAATTGCCTTAAACGGAGAAGCGGGATATCAAGCTGATACTTTGCCCCCCGGTTGGCACTGGGGTTATTGGCCTTTGCAGTACAACGTTCGCAAAGAGTCTCTAACTGTAGTTCCCCAAGGTGAAATTGCTCTCATTATCGCAGCAGGTGGTCAGTCAATTCCACCGCAGCGCATCCTCGGCAAAATCACAGAATGCGACAATTTTCAAGATGCTCGCAAATTCCTCCTTGGCGGCGGCGAAAAAGGTAGGCAACTCGGCATCGTGACTGGCGGTAGCTATAGAATTAATACAGCATTATTTACAGTAATTACAGCGGCTAATGCTGCCAAACACGGGATGACAGCCGAACAGTTGAAGCTGTACACAATTGCCCCAGATAGAGTGGGAATTGTCACAACTTTTGACGGCGTTCCGATTCAAGATGGCGAAATTGCCGGCCCGATTATTCCGAATCACGACAACTTCCAAAACGCGCAAAAGTTTATCACCGCTGGCGGGCGGCGCGGTTTGCAGGAACAGGTTTTGCTTTCCGGTTCGTGGAACTTAAATCCTTGGTTTGTCGGGGTTGACCAAGTAGCGATGACCGAAATCCCGATCGGCTATGTCGGCGCGGTTATTTCCTATGTCGGCAAAACCTCGGAAGATGTGAGCGGTGCTGCTTTCACTCACGGAAATTTAGTAAATGTCGGCAATAAAGGAGTTTGGGTGACACCTCTTTATCCCGGGAAACATCCCCTGAATACTCGCATTTTAAAAGTAGAGTTAGTGCCGACTACTAATATAGTATTGAATTGGTCTGGCAAAACAGAAAGGCACAGTTACGATTCTAAACTTTCGTCTTTAACCGTGCGTTCTCAAGACGGGTTTGCCTTTGATTTAGAAGTAGCTCAGATTATTCACGTTGGAGCCTTGGATGCTCCGAAAGTCATCTCTCGCGTCGGTTCGATGCAGAATTTAGTTGACCACGTTTTGCAGCCGACAATCGGCAATTATTTCCGCAATTCGGCTCAAGCTTATTCTGTATTAGATTTTCTCTCCGCAAGAAGCGGCAGGCAAGCGGAAGCCGCCGAGTATATCAAAGCAGCTTTGCGCACCTACGACGTGCAGGCAATTGATACTTTAATCGGGGATATTTTGCCACCCGCAGAGTTGATGCAAACTCAAACAGATCGCAAAATTGCTGAGGAACAGTGCAAGACTTATGAGGTGCAGCAAGTAGCACAAACTCAGCGGCAACAATTGGTGCGAGAAACGGCGCTGGCCGAGATTCAACAAGAGATGGTGAAATCGGAACAAGGCGTGAAGATTTCTGAGTTGAAAGCGAATTCTCAGGTGAAACAAGCTCAAGGGGAAGCTGAGTCGATTCGGGTGAAGGGAAATGCTCAAGCTGAAGCTTATCGCGCGGGTGTTGTGGCTTTGGGAGGTTCCGGTTATACGGCTTTGCAGTTAATGCAAATTATAGGCGATCGCAACGTGCGAGTTGTGCCGGATGTGGCGGTAACAGGCAACGGTAGCGGTGGCGGTTTGGTTGATGGTTTGCTGGGAATGATGATGTGGAATCAAACGAGCAAGAATGGAGAAAACGGCGGGGAGTTACCGTTAGTTAATTTACAGAAATCGGAACCAGCGGCCAAGTTATCGGTAGCCAAGGTGAATTCTGTTAAGCCAACCGTTGCGAAGTCTGATAGTGTTGCAGAGTCTGATATGGCTCCGCTGTTTGATGAATTGCCGTTTGACGATCGATCTTTTAGTTAGGCTGTGCAGTTTGTAGTGAGAACGATCGTCCTCTATTAAAGCTTTTAGTCAACATGGACTAAATTCCTTACTACAAACAATTTTAGACAGCATTACCAACAACTTGATGCAGTGGAAAGAAAACAGCCGGCGAGACACTGAAAAACTCTGCAAGTTTTTGTATGTGTTCAGTTGTAAGTTGACGCTTTTCATGGAGGATATCTGAGACAATAGACTCGGTTTTAAAAATAGGAACTAGGTCTTTTTGTCTCAGGTCAAATTCTTCGATTAAAGCTTTTAACAGTTCTATCCCATAAATGTCAGGTATGGGTTCTAAAGTTTGCTCGTATTCATAAACCAGAGTTCCAAGTACGTTTAGATAGTCGCGTTCGTCTGAAGTCAGTTCGCCTTTGTCCAACAGAGAATCGATCGCTTTTTGAGTTGCCATTAATTCCTCCTCAGCCGTTATAGGTCGGGGAGGAAATGTTTTGAGTAGTTCGATATAAGCGCTAGAGTTGTTCATGTGAGTATCCTATATTAAGAAAGGACAGGAATTACGCAGCTCCTCAATATATGTATGGTGTGAGTGTAGGGGCAATTCCCCGTGGTTGCCCCTATCCCTAGGATTATTTGGTAAGTTTTAAAAGGAGAAAATTATCATTCATACCACGGGTCTTTTTTCCATTTATCTTCGTCATATTCTTCATGAGTAAGTACAGAGCGAATAAAAATTTTTTTAGGTCGATATTCATAATCTATGAACGTAATCAGTCTGTAATTATTACCTCTGATGTTAAAAACAGTAAAGTTGCCAACTCTATCGGCTGAGGAAAAAACTGCTTTCACTTCAGCTAAATTTGACCACTCTGCTGTAGTTGCTAGTTTGTACCAAGAGCGCAGACTTTTTTCGGCATCAGGATACTTTTCCCAGAATTTCCTGAGTGCTGATGCAGAGATAACGTGCATATAGTTCCTGGATAACAAACTAATTTACGCATCGATTGGACTCTCGCTAGAATCATTTTAATTTCATCTTAGCAAATTGCGAAGTATTTTGTCAACTCCGATTTGCAGTACAATCGATCGATATTGCATCTGAGGAATCTCCCATGTCAGAACCGTTTTCCACTGAGATTAGCGATCGCATCTGCACTCACATGAACGAAGACCACGCTAGTGCTGTCGTGCTATATGCTCAAGCATTTGGCGACCAACCGCAGGCAACGGAAGCTCAAATGCTCGCTATTGATGCCAACGGCATGGATTTAACCGCTAAAGTTAATGACGAAACAGTGCCTGTCAGAGTAAATTTCGATCGCACTTTAAAAGACGCCGAAGATGCTCACCACACTCTCATTGAAATGGTGAAACAAGCTCGAAAAGTTGCTAAGTAGTCAATTGCGTACTAGGCTGTTATAATTTTAACGTTTGCAGTACGGAATTTAGTCCGCTTAAATAGTTGTTAAGGACTAACCTCCTTACTACAAACCCTTAGTTGGTTTAAATCATCTTAAAGACTAAAATCCTGACTGCGAACAAAATATTTAATAAAGTTTAATTTTTCTCTACAAGATTCAATAAAATGACAGAAAATTACCCAAACCCCAAAGAATTAGATGCCGTCAAGGGCCGTAAAAGTAACCATTTCGAGGCACTCGTAAAACGACTAGATTTGATGATTCGCGCCCGCTATTCGCTGCTGTACATTGTCGGCGCGGAGGAGGAACCGGTCGAAGCTGTAATTGCCCAAGTAGCGCTGCAAGTAACTCCCGCGCGCCGGGTGTTGTTCTGGGATCTTGTGCGTGGCTGGGAGGATAACGGTTCTGGGAAAGGTTCGGTAATGGCGGCGCTCGATCGCGTCAGCAAAACTGCTGTTGAAGAATATACCATATTTGTACTGCGGGATTTGCACCCTGTTTTGAAATATCCATACAGCGAAAAAAGCGCGGCAGTAGTGCGAGAATTGCGGAATTTAACGCGGGAATTGAAGCGCAGCAAAAAAACTATAGTTCTTACTTCTCACACGCTGGAATTGCCGGAGGAATTGAAAGAAGAAGTCACAGTAATTGATTTTCCTTTGCCCAACGTGCAAGAAATCGACAGTTTAATTTCCCACGTTGTGGAAAAGCCGCAACAGTTGCAAGTTAGCGGTTTAGCAAGGGAACAGTTGGTTAAAGCTTGTCAGGGTTTGAGTCGCGCTAGAATCGGGCGGGTTTTGGCTAAAGCTTTGGCTGCCAAACAGCAAATTAACGAGTCGGATATTGACGGAGTTTTGGAGGAGAAACAGCAAGCAATTCGCCAAACGGGAATTTTGGAGTTTTTCAACTCCAGAGACTCCCTAAAAAGTGTGGGCGGATTGGAGAATTTGAAGCAGTGGGTAAAGATGCGGCAAGATGCTTTTACTGACGAAGCGCGTCGCTACGGTATACCGAACCCGAAAGGAGTTTTGTTAGTAGGAATTCAAGGTACTGGCAAATCTTTATCTGCGAAAACTATTGCTTGCGAATGGCGTTTGCCGCTGCTACGATTGGATACTGGGAGATTGTTTGGCGGCGTGGTCGGGGAAAGCGAAAGTCGCGTCAGGCAAATGATACAATTAGCAGAGGCGATCGCACCTTGCGTTTTGTGGATCGATGAAATAGATAAAGCCTTCGGCAATATTATCAGCGGTGGCGACGGCGACTCGGGAACTTCGCGCCGGGTATTCGGCAGTTTGATCACTTGGATGCAGGAAAAAACCAGTCCGGTGTTTATCGTCGCAACTGCAAATAACGTGCGGATTTTGCCGGCTGAGTTGCTGAGAAAAGGCAGGTTTGATGAAATTTTCTTTTTGAATTTGCCCTCTGAATCGGAACGGCAAGATATTTTTAAAGTGCATTTGCAGCGACTGCGGCCGACTAGATTGCGGGAGTTTGATTTGGGGGTTTTGGCGAAGTGCGCTGAGAATTTTAGCGGTGCAGAAATTGAACAAGTCGTAATAGATGGGTTGTATCGGGCCTTTGGAACGTTTGTCAACGGACAGCGCCGGGATTTGATGACGGAGGATATTTTGAGGTCGATCGAGGATACAGTACCTTTAGCTGCGATCGCGCGATCGCAAATTGAAGATTTGAAGCGCTGGGCGGCGGAAGCGGGAGCGAGAACAGCTTCTAACGATACTCACTTAATTGATGAATTGAAACGCTACAGCCAGCGGCGAAGGGATGCGATCGACAATTAAGTCACTTTCGCGCGAGTAATTGGGTATCAATCCTTGATTCTCTAGTACGTTAGCTTACCTTAAGAGGAGTCGTTTCATGACTCGAAGTAATTTTTCCCCGACAAACAAGACTTTTTGGGAAATCTAACATAACAATGTGTAGGTGTACTTAAATAAATGGTGTTTTAATCTGGGATGTAAAAGCTATCCCCTTGCTCGAGGGTCTTCTGAGCAGATTGCTGTTCGCGAACATTTGAAAACACTATGTATGCTTGTTCAGGGCAATGTTCATTCTTAACTAAATAGAATCATATGAAGCTTGTTTTGTTCTATTTTTCTTGCTTTTTGCTAATCGTAGCCGGGATTTTCATTATTGGACTATTTTTTTACTGGACTTTAATTCATCCGATCTGGAGCATGATAGATGCGGTAGCTTCAGATCTAATTGCCTCAGAATCAAGAGTTCTTTGGATCATAGTAATTGTGTTTACCTGGACTTTAGGGTCTGTGCTTTATAGCTATGTAGGGACAAAATCTAATACTCTAAGAAAGTCAACGACTTTTAGTGCCATTGCATCATTAACCGTCCTACTTGTTTTGATCGGCAGTGGAATTTTGGCGATCGCGACCTCTTCTAGCGATTGGGAGTTTAGCGATTGGAAAAATCCTCCAGAAGTTCAAGTCGCCTCTAGCAATCAACAAAACACCTCATCATCAAATACCAGTAATACGAAAAGTGAATGCTTAAAATCTGCTAAGTGGATGTTTTCTCATGATGCAGTCAATGTTTGTAAAAATCCAACGCCTTACACATCTGAATGTTTGCAATCTGCTACATGGATGTTTTCTCATGATGCAGTCACGGTCTGTCAAAACGCCAAGGTAGACACTGCTAAATGTGTTGCACAGTCTAGTTCAATGTTTTCACATGATGCTGTCAAGACTTGTGGCTCATAAAATGGGGTACTACCAACCCCACCTAATTTCGGTTTGTAGTAAGGACTAAAGTCCTGAATTCTGAGAATTGAAGTCCTCACTACAAACCCAACCTAAAAATATCCGCATAAATCGAATTTCCCTCCACCATTCTCTCCGCATCCGGCGAATCGTAAACCACCAACAGCGAATTCTGCCCCCCTAAATAGGGAAACAGGCTCAATCCCTCAGCATTGTCCGCACCCACCTTAAAAGGCAAATCAAACAATACCTCCAAATCTCCCCCATCTTGCCCAGTAATACTGTCGCCCGATCGCCCTAAAATTCCCTTTAACCGAAAAATCGTCATCTCTCCAGATAAAGTCATCGTCGGCCCGGCTAAAACAATCAAATCTTCCCCGTTCCAGCACAATTCTCGCACGCCCAAACCGTTCAGATCGACAAAATGTTTGTTGTACAATTTCCCTCCTTCCCCAATCGCCTTAAGCCTTAAAACTCCCGGTTCTGCTTCTTCAACTTCTATCTCTAAAATTATCGCCCAACCCCGCAGTACCGGCCCCCGCAAACCGAGCAAAATGCGATCGCCCCGCACCGCTAACCCTTCAATATCAAAGCCATTTTCTTTACTCGGAATCGGTACAGATAAATATAGACCGAGGTGGCTGTCATCTTTGAGCGCGTCTGTCAGCAAATTGCCAGTTTCTGTCCGCTTAAGGCATCCAACTTTCTGTTCCCTTTGATTGTCTGGATGAGAAATTGACTCGCACAAAATCCCGTCTTTCATAGGAATGCGCGCCAGCAAATAGCGGTTGAATTCTGTCTCGATTTGTGCTAATCTTTGAATGTCTTTTTCGGGGCTTTTGCCTTTAGCTTTTTTGCGTTTTGTGCTGTGAGAACCTACCAGCCAAAGATAATCGCTGCTGAAATCAATTCCTTCGATATCGATTTCGGATTCTCCCGAAAGTTCGAGAAAATCTGCGATCGCAAATCTTTGATGTTCTCCAAAAATATGAGACCCGACAGGCGACAAACGCTCGATCGAAGTCGTTTCATCGGAACCCAGCCACAAATGGCCATCGGGAGTTAAAGCAACAGCGGATAAGTCTGTAATAATATCAGCGACTTCGCTGTTTAATTGCAGCATCAGCCGGCCGAGCAAAAAGGATTCTGGCATAATTATTAGCAGCAAAAGTATTGTTATGGTCAGTAATTATAGCTAAATCTGCTTGAAACTCATAGGTTGCACCATTCTCAATCAGGCTTTTATGGGCGGGCTAGAAGCCCACCCCACAAGAAATAAAATTTATCTGTTGTGGAACAACAGGCATCTTGCCTGTTTATGACGGCCAGGATGCCCAACTCCTACTCCCCACAAGAAAATTTAATTTTTGTGGAACAGGCCTCTTGCCTGTTCATGACAGAGGTGCAAGATTTGAGTTAAAACCGACTGAAAACTAAAACAGAAAACTAAAACAGATATCCTCCTCAAGCCTCATAGCAAGAACTTCCGTTTTGAGATAAGGATTTTAACCCCTAGCGGGCCAAACCGCAGTCGGCGGTAATTATTCAGCAAACCGAACCTCCACAGACGGATAACACCCTAATTGAATCATTAACATTGCCGTTACGTTTCGTTACGATAAGGAGACAGAGAGAAAAACCTCTCCTTCGTAAAATCAGAGGTAGCCATTATGAACGGTACATTTCGCGTCGGCAACCTGTTTGGGATTCCCTTCTTTGTCAACGCATCTTGGTTCCTAGTTCTGGGTTTAGTAACCTGGCAATACGGCGGTGCACTAGCTGCCCTGTTTCCCACATTGGGCCCCGTAGCGCCCTGGATGTTGGGATTATTCACAGCGTTGCTGTTATTTGCTTCCGTCTTAGCCCACGAATTAGGACACAGTTGGGTAGCCATCAAACAGGGAATTGGCGTGAAATCGATTTCGCTATTTCTGTTTGGGGGACTGGCTAATTTAGAAAGAGAATCCAAAACCCCAGCCGAAGCATTTTGGGTAGCCATTGCAGGCCCGTTGGTCAGCTTATTGTTATCCGGTTTGTTAGCAGCGATCGGCATCGGTGCTGGTCTCACAGGCCCCGCAGCCGCGATCGTCGGACTTTTAGCTTCCATCAACTTAGCTTTAGCCTTATTTAACTTAATTCCCGGTTTGCCCCTCGACGGCGGCAACATCCTCAAAGCGATCGTCTGGAAAATTACCGGCAACCCTTACAAAGGTGTAATTTTTGCTAGCCGCGTCGGTCAAATAATTGGTTGGATTGCCATTGCTACAGGGATATTCGGCAATATTTGGAATTTAGTAATCGGTTGGTTCTTACTGCAAAATGCCGGTCAATCTGCCCAATATGCCACAGTCCAAAATGAACTGGCAGGCTTGACAGCCGCAGATGCTTTGACCCCCGAAAGCCCGATCGTCCCAGAACACTTATCGCTCAGAGAATTTGCCAACAACTACGTTATCGGTAGCGCTCATACCTGGCGTCGGTTCCTAGTTACTGATGATGCGGGACAATTGGTAGGAGCGATCGACCTTGACGACCTCAAAACCATTACTACCGGACGCTGGCCCGAAGTTTTAGTGAAAGAACTCGTCAAGCCGATCGAATTTTCCACAACAGTCAAACCAGAATTATCCCTCCTCGAAGTCGTCACCCTTCTGGAACAGTTAAAAGTACAAGAACTCCCCGTCATTCGTGAAAACGGTGTCCTCGTCGGACTTGTAGAAAAAGCTGAAATTGCCCGCCTGCTACAAAGACGAGCTCAAGCTAACCCTGCTTGATATCCTCAGATACTTGACAAATAACAGTTAGCCCCCTCGATTTCCCTTGACCAAAAGGGCGATCGGGGGGGTTAACTATAGCTTCAAAAAAAGTAAAGTCAAACACTAAATTATTAAGAGCAAATCAAGCATGATAATTATCATAATTTATTGAGGATCTGAGCGAGGATTTATGCCATCTCAGGACTCTTGTCGCAGCAGCTAAAATAACTGTTCGAGAAGCATCTCTGCTGAGATGCTCGCTACAGCAACTTTATAGGTAAGGCGAGCTTCGGCGCACCCTACAGCTCTATTTCAGCAATCAAATCGAGTATTTTCTGATAATCAAAATTATATAGATGATTCATCATAACTTCGGCAACAACATCATTATCGCTGCGGATTTGCTCAATTATTGTAGCAATCAAGTTGAAGTCAGCCTGACGGACTGCCTGTTTTAGATTGTTTGTCCATTCTGGGGAAACTTTCGGCATCGAGTCAAGCGTAAATATTGCTGCACTCTCAGATATTTGTTCTGTTACCATACTTGAACTCTCCGATAAATCATTGACTTCAAGATATTTATTGATGACTTCCACAGGGGCGGCTGCGGTAACAACTTGAATGTCAAACTTGAAGACTGTGCCGCGCCCTACTTCGCTCTCGACGGTAATGTCGCCGCCCATTAATTTTATGAACTCGCGGCTGATATTTAATCCTAATCCCGTACCTTTTTGAACTTTTTTTCCAGATGAACTTTGCACGAACAATTCAAATATGCTCTCTAATTCTTCGGGGGAAATGCCAAATCCTGTATCCACAATTTCAAAGTAAATAACAAGCGTTTTTTGATTTTTAATTTTGTTGAATGTTTCGCCTGTAGGCTGAGTTATTCCTTCTCGATCGTGCCTTACTGTGACTGAAACCGAACCCTTTTCGGTAAACTTAACCGCATTATCTAATAGATTGATCAGCACTTGTCGCAACTTAACCTCATCACTTTTCACGTATTGCGGAACATCGAATGAGCAGTCAATAATTAATTGCAATCCTTTATTTTGCGCGCGAATTTGGAACATATTTTGCAGGTCGCCCAGCAAGCGGTACAAGTCAAAGTTTTTGGCGTTGAGTGTCATGCGCCCAGCTTCGATTTTAGATAAGTCTAAGACTTGATTGATCAGTTGGAGCAGGTGTTCTCCGCTGCGGCGAATAATTTTGATATTTTCTTTTTCCGGCAGACTTAAATTAGCGCTGGGTTCCATTAATTCAGCGAAGCCGAGAATGGCGTTGAGGGGGGTTCGCAATTCGTGGCTCATGTTGGCGAGAAAGATGCTTTTAGTTTTGTTGGCAGCTTCTGCGGCTTCTTTGGCTTGTTTGAGTTCTTGTTCTGCTTGTTTGCGATCGCTCGTATCAATAATTATGCCGTGCCAGACAATATCTCCATTTTCGCGCAATTCGGGTCGAGAATAACCTTGCAGCCATTTGAGTTTTCCCGATGCTGTCACAATCCGCCACTCGTGGGAAAATGGTTCGAGATAGGTCGCACTTTTGACAATTGCCTCGAAGTGACTGGAGCGATCGTCCGGGTGCATTTGTTCGTAGAATAAAGCAGAGTTGTTCTGGATTTCCTCTGGCTCTAATTCTTGAATTTCTCGGCACAGAGGACTGATATACTCTATATTGGCTGAGCCGTCGGGATGCTGCACTAATATGTAAAGTTCTCCGGGAACAGTGTTAGCTAATTTGTGAAACAGAGCTTCGCTTTTTTGCAAGACTAATTGTGCTTGTTTGCGCTCGCCAATATCAATCCCAAATCCAAACAAGAAATCCAGGCTGCCACTTTCGTCGAGCACCGGTATGCCGTGCCACTCGACTAATAAAGTCCGCTCGCACTTTGTGAGAACGGGATGTTCGTTAACCGTTTGCTGGCTCGCTGTGACGCGCTCAAAAATCGAATGCAATCCGGCTCGATCGCTTGGGGGTACAAATGTAGCTAAGTAATCTTTCCCCGTAACTTCTGCGGCAGTATAGCCCACAGCTTGCAGCATACAGTCATTCACCTGCAGGATTTTACCCTCAGAGTCGATCGCCACAAAAAAAATAGGAGAATTTTCGATAATCTTTAAGTTAAAGTCCCGCTCTTGACGGATAATTTTTTCAGCTTGCTGGCGCTCCTCAATTTCAACTTGCAAGCGGGCATTGATCGAGGCTAGCTCGATCGTGCGATCGACTACTTCAATTTCGAGGGTTCGGTTGTAGTCAGCCAATATTTGCTCTGCCTGTTTGCGAGCCGTAATATCTTTAAAAACAGTCAGAACATAAAGGATATTGCCCGCACCGTCAAACACCGGCAGCGCTCGCACATCCAAACGAATATTTTGCCCGTCTCGGCGAATTTCCATATCTTCAGCAATCACCTCGAAGCCACTCAACGCCCGCACAAACGGCATTTGCTCGGCCGGGTACAGTTGATTAGTGCCTGCTATATAAATTTGATAAGCTTGTGCTAGCTCTTGTGCGGTAGCATCCGGCATTTCTCCCCTGCCTAATATTTGCTCTCCCGCCGAATTCATGAAAATAACTGCGCCGCCCGGATCGATCGCCGAAACTCCAACGGGCAAATTTTCTACCAGTTGGGCAAATTTTTCTTCACTTTCTGCCAAAGCTTGAAAAGACTTTTTCAGTTGAGCTGCCATCTCGTTGAAAGACTGCGCTAATTCGCCGACTTCCTCAAGCCTACTGACAGCAACAGCGCGATCGAACTCTCTGGCGGCGATATCTTTAGCTGCTTCGTTAAGTCGCCGCAGCGGCAGCGTTACCCACCTAGCTGTATGCACTCCGGCAATTGTCGATAGCAGCAGCGCCACCAAACAAAGTAAAATTGTAGTCTGGGTATTTCTGTTAATTTCCCCCAGGAAATCGGATTTGGGAACTGCGATCGCAATCAGCCAGTTCAAACCGTAACTATCAGAAAAGGGCAGCACTTCCAAAAAATATTCCTGCCCGTCTCGGCTAAATTTCAGTTGCTGCCGCTGCTTAATGTCGCCAAAGCCCCCGAAGTGTTCGTACAAATATTTAGCTGCGGTGCGAATGACAGGAGTTTGACTGTCTAAAACATTCACCCGCTGCAGTTCCTGCTTTCCCGACATCTTTCTAAAGGGTGATTCTTGACTCGAACTGGCAACCAGCAAGCCCGATCGTTCGATCGCGAAAATTTGTCCCGTTTTGCTAAGCTTGATGCGATGGAGATATTGCTGAAACTCCGAGAGCGAAAAGTTTACTGCACAAACTCCCAGCAATTTACCCTTTCGATCGCGAATCGGTTGGCTGGCAGCAATAAAAACAGTCCCGGGAGTAATACCCGGATAAATGCTCGTCCAAATCGGTTTGTTAGCTGCGACAGCTTCTTTGTACCAGGGGCGTCGGCGGGCATCGTAGGTTGCCGGTTCTGCCTTTAATTTAGCAGTGCGAGTGCCTCTGCCGTCTGTAGCGTAGTAAATTCTGTGAAAGTTGGTAGACTTCGACGCTGCGACAATTTGCAAGCTGTTGTCGTGAGGGTTGCGCCAAATGCCGAGATATTCTCCTGATTTTTCAGCACCGAGGGAAATCCACTGAATGCTTTTAAACGATCGCATTTGCTGCCAGAGGAACTTCTCTCCCCGAGGCTGGGGCCTTTCTAACTGTAAGTTTAATTCAGCGCGGTCGATCGCTTCAGCGTTAAGTTGATTTACCGACTGGGCATTTTCGAGAACAGCAGTTAACTTTTCTTCAACTCTCTTCCCCGTCTCCGCGCTCAATTTCTGGGCGAACTCTTCGACTACTATTTGTCCGTTGCGAAAGGACAGATAGCCGACAATCCCAACTGCGGCGGCGATTTGCAGCACAAAAGAGGCCACTATAACGCGACGCAGGGGGATTTTTATGTGGTTTTGAGAAGTTTTGCTCGCGAATCGGGGCAACGGCATAGGCTGGTGACTAATTGCTCCCTAACACTTTAACTGTTCCAGCTCCTAATTTCCCTTACGGGCGATCGAGGCTGTTGGTTTCCCGTAAAAACAAGTCCCCCACACGCACAAATCAGGAGCGAGCACGAGACTTATAAAATTTTAGATTTAAGATTTTAGATTAAATAATTGGGGAGAAATGATGAAGCTCGTGCTTTGGAGTTTGCCGACAGTTACATTATTTTTTTTACTGGTATTACGCACTCTTGCTGAGAATACTTCCGCTATTTTCTTGCTTTGTTCGGTTTCGCAGCTCAACCGAACCAGCTTTTTGGCTGGAACCTCAACCATCGAAACTCAACATCCATCAGTTAAATGCGTTATAAAATCTGCTGCTGAACATCGATCCCTTAAATCCGTTACCTCCGCTACACAATCCGTTGCCGAACTTCTCTTCAACAGCTACGCGGAAAATCCCCCGCTTGTCCAAACGGATATAGCGAGGGTCGAGAATAGGTATTCCCGGAAAATATAAAGCAGTGGCAGTGGCTTTTGTCGAGCCATTGCCATCTATAGAAGCCATACTGTTTTAGGCTCACAGAAAGATTTCAGAGCCAACTCTCTGCTGGAAGTCAATGCTTGAAGTCAATGCTTGAAGTCAAACCAACCAGTTCAAGCAAGAAGTCAAAGCAAGTCGTAAAGGCCTAGGATACTTCTTCTTCTCGATCGATTTGGCGCAGGTGAATGTGCTTGCGTCCCAGAGAGATTTCAAATTCATCTCCCGGCTGGAGTTCCATTTGTTTGGTGTAGGCGGCTCCAATCAGTAAGTTGCCGTTAGATTGAACGCTAATCCGATAGCTGGCTGAGCGTCCGCCGCGTCCGTTGCCGTTTTGCTTCCCGTCTAGCTGAATGCCTTCTGCATCAATCAGCGCATTCAGGAATTTCATCATGTTTACCCGTTCTACGCCGTTCTTGGTAACGGTGTAGTAGCCACAGGCTCTAGCTTTCTCTTCCTTGGTAAGGTTCTCTAGGTCTTTGACCTTTTTGATCAGATCTTCGCCTTCAAGGGGTTCGATATTTTTCTTTTTAGCCATTTACTGAGTCCTGAAATATTCAACTGGTGTACGGATTTTTTCTCGGTTGGTTTTTGGTTTGACCAAGAAACTTTAGCTTTATAGCTGGTCGTAAAACCATATTACACCGATCGGCTCAATTGTTAACCACTATTATCTAAATATTTTTAACAACCTGCAGTCTTTCTTGAGGAGTAGCTGCAGTCGCTGCGAGCAATCTCTAAACTCGGTAGCATAAGCTATCACCTATCAGCTAGCTGAATATTTGCCCCCCTCTTAAAATCCCATGAAGTTAACCACACGCGGACACTACAGTGTCAAAGCATTACTGGATCTAAGTTTGCAACCTCGCTTCGGCCCGACATCGGTGAAATCGATAGCGAAGCGACAGGAGTTACCGGCTCCGTATCTAGAAAAATTGCTGATTGAAATGCGACGAGCCGGTTTAGTCCAATCTGTTCGGGGTTCCCAAGGAGGATATCAATTAGCCCGCCAGCCCGCTCAAATCTCTTTAGGACAAATCTTAGAGGCTGTAGGTGAAACTATTGAACCTTTACCTCGACATTTTCCCGATGCGACGCAAGCAGAGGACTGGGTAACATTCAGTTTGTGGAACCGATTGCACAAAAAACTTGCCGAAGCGCTGTACAGTATTTCCCTCGAAGACTTATACTATGATGTCCGCAGTTGGCAAGCGGCTCTTGGGGAAGAAACTAGCTTTATCATTTAAATGGTAAGTTCATTTATTCGATCGGCAGCAAGCACACATGGACACAACACTTGTTACCTACTTTGGCGGCTGTCACTGCGGTGCTGTCCGCTTCAGTGTCGCCGTTGACAAACACGAAGCATCTGATTGCAACTGCTCTATCTGTAAAAAGAAGGGATTTTTGCACCTCATTGTGCCGCCGGAACGTTTTACATTGCTCAGTGGCGAAGATGTGTTGACCACCTATACGTTTAATACAGGAACTGCTAAACATATTTTCTGTCGGATTTGCGGTATTCACTCGTTCTATCGCCCCCGATCGCATCCCGATCATTTCGATGTCAACGTCCGCTGTCTTGACTCAGATGCCATCAAACACTTTCAGATCCTACCCTTTGACGGTGTTAATTGGGAGGAGAACGTACACTTGCTCCGCGACGAAAGTAATCTCAGCAGTTAAAATTGCAGCTAAAAAATTAAAGTCCGCAAGGATAGGAGTAGTTAAAACCTGCGCTACCATTGCGAGCGCTCCTGCTCTGACAATCAACGAAGATGGTTCGGGCCTCCGGATTCATCCGTGGATCGAGAAAAAAGCTCCTCGCTCCCCATCGCAAGCCCCCGGATCGATCGGTGGGGTCTCTTTCTTCAATCCTAAAATCTAAAATCTAAAATCTAAAATCTAAAATCGATTGACGGACTATCAAGTTTGACAAAATATATAATGATGCCGGATGAATTTCCTGTTTTGATTTTAGCTGCGGTATTAGATTATTCGATCGGCGATCCTTGGGGTTGGCCGCATCCCGTGCAGGCGATGGGTTGGGCGATCGACCGCTATACTCGATTTGTCTTTAATATATGGAATAATCCCGCAGGCAAAATGCCTGAAGCAGAGGATCGTCCCGCTGGCGACCGGCACAAACTGCTGCTACGATGTGCTGGTACAATACTAGCGATCGGGCTGATTCTAGGCAGTTATACTGTCAGTTGGTCGATCGTCCAAGCTGCTAGTTGGGTGCATCCTCTTTTAGGTATAGCCCTACAGACCATTTTGCTGGCAAGCTGTTTTGCAGGTCGCAGTTTGAGGGCCGCAGCAGAGGATGTGCTAGCACCTTTAAATGTTGGAGATTTAGTCAAGGCACGAGAAAGGTTGAGCCTTTACGTCGGCCGGGATACCGAAAACTTATCCGAGCCAGAAATTCTGCGAGCATTGTTAGAAACTGTAACAGAGAATGCAGTCGATGGCGTGACAGCACCGCTATTTTATGCGTTACTTGGGTTCGCTCTGCCGCATCTATTATTAAGTTTTACCGATCGCCCGATCGATCCTAACTCGATGTGGGTGAATGCTATAGTCCCCTTGGCAATGGCTTACAAAGCAGCTAGCACATTAGATTCTACCGTCGGCTACAAAGAAGCGCCATACACTGATTTAGGATGGTTTAGTGCCAAACTAGAAGACGTGCTGACGTGGATTCCTTGCCGCCTAACAGTGATTACTTTAGCGCTTATATCTGGCAAACCGATTTACATTTGGCAGATTTGTCAGAGAGATGCTGTTAAAGATGCCAGTCCCAATTCCGGTTGGAGCGAGTGCGCCTACGCCGCCATCTTGGGAGTGCAACTAGGAGGTACAAATTCCTATCGTGGAGTTCTCAAACACAAACCGCTGTTAGGCGAGCCGATTCACCCGATTACAGGCCAGCTAATTTGCCAAGCATTGCAATTAACTCGGTATTGCTTTCTGATTTGGTTGGGACTATCATTGCTTTTTTATACCTTATTATGTTTGAGCCGCTAACTGATGACCTCACCCGAACAGTCCAAAAGGCATAAAATAACGTATTTATGTCATTGTTCGCGCTCCAAGCATTGCAATCGCAGCATCTGCTTTTCATCCGTTCTGGGTAAGCCCAGCAAAAGAGAGATATAACCCACCGACTGGAGCAAAAAAAAGTTTTGACCTGAGTTCAAACCCCCAGATTCATCTGTCAAGTCTATCTACAATCTCAAATCTCAAATCTCAAATTGTTCGATATGCCAATAGCCAACAATTAGCTCGCAGCAAGCAATGACTAAAATTATCCAAATTTTATCGCCAGATGAAGTGAGGCGCACTCTCACCCGCGTCGCTTCCCAGATTGTCGAAAAATCAGGGAACCCCTCGGAGTTAGTGCTGTTGGGGATTCATAGTAGAGGAGTGCCTTTAGCTCAAATTTTGGCCGATCAAATTGAAGTCCTCGAACAAGTCAAAGTATGCGTGGGCGCTTTGGATATTACCTTTTACCGAGATGACTTGGATCGAGTTGCGATGCGGACACCGGCTAAAACAGAAATTCCTTTCGATTTGACGGGCAAAACCGTGGTGTTGGTAGATGACGTTATATATAAAGGCAGAACGACTAGAGCGGCTTTGAATGCGGTAAACGATTACGGCCGGCCGGAGAAAATTTGGTTGGCGGTATTAGTCGATCGCGGCCACCGAGAAGTACCGATTCAGCCGGATTTTACAGGTAAAAAGTTGCCGACTGCAAAGGAAGAACAAGTTAAGGTTTACGTTCAAGAGCTCGACGGGCGCGACGGAGTGGAGTTAATTAAGGGATAATACGATTTTAGATTTTAGATTTTAGATTTTAGATTGGGCACAAATGACTGTTAAACAAAGTCCAGCTAAATAAACTAAGTAGCGTGCGCTGTAAGTAGCGCGTCAAACCACTTTTTGCGTCCATCACTGAGCAAAATACTTCGTTTCCGCCCGCTGACAACGTAAAAAACCCGGTTTCTACCAGAATAGGGGCTTTTGGGTAAACAAGCCTCTAGGAAGAAACCGGGTTTTTCGCGCGCGGAGCGTCATATGTTCTTAAAAATCGGCAGTGCAGGAGTTGAACCTGCCTGGGGCGAATTATGAGTTCGCTGCCTAAACCGCTCGGCCAACTGCCGTTAAATCGATTTGTTCGATCTAACTCAAAATGAATTATAACATAATTTCCCAGTCCGTGCTAGAACTAGAGAACAAAAATCAAAATCTTTAGATCTGCTGAGTCCCGATCGCCTGTTAGCCGCTGTGCTGAAGCCGATCGACCCGACAAAGCAGTTTCTACGACTCGGCATAAACTTATAGGCAATGGCAGTGAATTCGACGGTAGTGCTGACTCTAATTCTGCTAGCTCTGATGTTTGGAGCAGGCGTGACGAGTTCTGTTTGGGGATTTACTATAGGTCGCGAAGCCTTGAAAGGAACGACTCAACCCGATATTCGCCCCAGCAACAATGCTGGCAGCGGCAAGCAGGGAACTCAGGCTAGCAAAGACCAAGTGAGCATTTTGAAAGAAAAAGACATTCTCACAACCGTCAAAGCGCGGGTAGAAGGTCGCGATCCAGAAAAAACAACGGCTCAAGCAAATACTAAAACAGACAAGGCAAGCTCTAAACCAGCCACGGCCAAAAAACCTGCCGCGCCAAATGCCAGCGCCAAGTTCCCTCTGAACAGTCGCGATGGGGGAATAACGTTGGAAGTGAGCGCCGCCAGTCAGCGCAGCAATTCCATGCTGCTAGACGTGAGCATGAAAAATGAAGGCTCCCAAGCTGTGAGGTTTCTCTACAGTTTCTTGAACGTCACTGACGATCGCGGCCGGGCCCTGAGCGCGACTGCCGAGGATTTGCCGTCGGAACTGCCCCCCAACGGGCAGGTGTTTTACGGTACTGTGAGTATTCCCACAGCTTTGCTGGAAAATGCTAAAGAAGTTTCGCTGACGCTGACAGATTATCCAGGTCAAAAACTTCAGTTGCAAATATCTGGCATTCCAGTGGCGAAGTAAAATAAAAGAAGACCAAACCTGCAGACAGATTCTCAGGTTCGATCGAGAAAGTTTTTTTAGGGAGCATTGTGTCACTTTTAGGGGCGAGAGTGCAGGAGATATCTGATTTACCCGCGATGAGTTTGACAGAGGTGCTGTCGCGGTTGCTGTCAGTGCTGTTGCTGATTGCGATTAATGCTTTTTTTGTGGCGGCTGAGTTTTCGATGGTGACGGTACGCCGATCGCGCATCAATCAGTTAGTGGATGCCGGCGACGTTGCAGCTCTAACTGTTCAATCTTTACAGCACAGTATCGAGCGATTGCTCTCGACAATGCAGTTGGGAATCACTCTTTCTAGTTTAGCTCTCGGCTGGATTGGGGAAGATACGATCGCCGTGCTAGTCCAAGCTGCGATCGGCTGTTTGCCACTGCCAATTTACATCAAGTCTGCGATCGCCCATTCTTTGGGCATATCAATAGTAACTTTTTTCCTGTTAGCTTATCTGCAAATCGTACTCGGCGAACTCTTTCCCAAATCTGTAGCGTTACTGTATTCCGAACAGCTAGCGAGAACTTTAGGGCCTCCGAGTTTATTGATTGCCCGTTTGTTCAATCCCTTTGTGTCGTTTCTCAATCAATCCACTCGATCGCTCTTGCGGTTTGCAGGGATCGAATACGACCTAAGGCACCGACCGGTTACTCCCGAAGAGCTGCAATTAATTATAGCTACTTCCAGCGAATCAAGCGGCTTGCAAGCAGAAAAGCGAGAATTGCTCAACAACGTGTTTGAATTTGGCGAAGTTTGGGTACAAGAAGTAATGGTGCCCAGGCCTAGCATTGTCGCACTTCCGAAGACGGCAACGTTTCAAACTTTGCTCGACGAAATGGCGATTTCTAACCATTCCCGCTATCCGGTGACGGGAGATTCTTTAGACGACATTATCGGCATTATTGGCTTCAAACAACTTGCGAAACCCCTAGCTGAAGGTTTGCTATCTCCCGACACGCCAATTGTAACTTGGATGTCTGCGGTGAGGTTTGTGCCGGAGATGATGCTGCTGGGAGAACTGCTGCCTTTGATGCAGAGTTCGTCGGAAGAAATTGCGATCGTTGTCGATGAATTTGGCGGCATTTCCGGGTTAGTGACGCTGAGTGATTTGATTGCGGAAATTATCGGTCGCAGCTACGAGTCGCCCGACAGTAAAGAAATTGCTTTGCAAGTATTGGACGATCGCACTTTTTTGGTGCAAGCGCAGTTAAATGTAGATGATGTGAATCAAATATTGAATGTGGACTTGCCAGTAACTGACGAATATCAGACAATCGGAGGTTTTCTGAGCTATCAGTTGCAAAGAATGCCGGCTGTTGGGGAAGTTTGGCGGTGCGGAAATGTGGAGCTTACGGTTGTTTCTGTGTCCGGGCCGCGGTTGGAGCAAATTCAAATTCATTTGCTGTCAGGGGCGGCGGGCGATCGAGCTTTAGATGGAATTGCAGCAGCGGATGGGGAATTTGTGGGAAAAGGGCGCAAGAATAGCGGGTTGAGTGGTGTGGCGAAATTTTCTAGTTGAGATTTTGATTTAAAGGCAGAGTATCGAGATTAAGGACAAAGTGTAGAGAATGAATGAGTCAACATACTTGATTCATCTTGATAATAACTTACAGCGTATTCCAGGTTTATAAAGTACAGTAGCAGCAGCTTGTAAACCAGTTTTTGAAGTGCTTGGTATTGACCACATAAGCGTGCCGTAGCAAGTAAAACATCAACCCGGAGTGGTAGTTGTTGGTGAGAACTGACGTAAAAAAGCTTTCAGTTGTGACCACCATAATTCTATGGGATGAAAATCCGGAGAATAGGGTGATACAGCACTTTCCGATGTTATGAGGTACAATTAAGAATTAACGTGAAAAGCATCTAATAGTGAAAGCTAATGAAATTGTACTCCGTCGACCTCCGCTCAAAAATAGTGGCAGCGCACTTGGCAGAAAAAATGTCCATAAGAAAAGTAGCCACCCGGTTTGGCGTTACTAAAAGTCTAGTTCAAAAACTGGTTAAGCAACAACAAGCCTGGGGAAGCTTACTTCCCAAACAGAGGGGGAAACCCCGATTCAGCCATTTGACTGATGCAGAAACAGAAGTCAGAGCATTAGTCGCCGGCCATCCCGATGCTACTTTAGACGAATTGTGTGAATTATGGGGACAGCAGACCGGAAAATGGGTGAGTCGGACAGCCCTGTGTCGATATTTACAAAAATTAGGACTCAATCGTAAAAAAAAACCTGGTACAGTAGCCAAGCCGGAACAGAAAGAGTGCAAAAATTAAGAGTTGAGTTTTGGGAAAAAATCAGAGAGTTCGAGGCTAAGAACCTAGTATTTATAGACGAAACAGGGATTAGGCGCTCGTTTGGCGAGAAGTCATGCCCGTTCTCCGTTGGGGACAAGAGTAAGAGTTGGAGTTTAGACTAAACGGTGCTTCACGCACCCAAGCCGCTCAATCATGTAAGACAGACAAATGAGCTGCGTTGAG
>NZ_JAUBRK010000131.1:0-5700 GCF_036701825.1 Microcoleus sp. MOSTC5
CAAGTTACATCGTCAAATATTTTTAACTGGTTTACACACTGCTGTTAT
This sequence comes from Microcoleus sp. MOSTC5, assembly GCF_036701825.1. Classification (NCBI taxonomy): domain Bacteria; kingdom Bacillati; phylum Cyanobacteriota; class Cyanophyceae; order Oscillatoriales; family Microcoleaceae; genus Microcoleus; species Microcoleus sp. MOSTC5. The sequence continues at coordinate 49 of NZ_JAUBRK010000131.1, forward strand.
TGTACCTCATCTTTCTGAGAAAGGCTATAAAAACAATTTATTAGATGAAGTTTTATGGAAAGGCTGGTCTAATTACCTGAGAATTAAACTGGAGTATCCAGGAGTAGCGAAGTATTGGGAAACGAACGGAAGCTTTACAGTAAGGATTTTCGGGAATATGTGAAAAGGAAATGTCTCAGACCTGAAAACAAAGTTTAATCTAGTGGTGTCGCTGGAGGTAAAAAATGAGTGAACTTAGAACGTTACAAATCACAATCCCCAAGGAAGAAATAGAGCAATTTGGTCAGCGTCACCCGATCCGAAAACTGTCTACAATCGCCAGGGCAAATCGCGTGTTTGGGAATAAAGTCAACGGGCTGATTGTAGACTATATCGGCGTTTTATGCGACTTGCAAAAAGCCCTAGAAATTTACGGTTCCGCATCCGGTGGCTATGTCGCCAGAAGGCGACACTCCCGTACAATCGAAAGCCGCCCTAGTCGATGAATTGAGAAGTGCGGCAGTTAAAGTGGCGATCGAGGAAGCTTTAGACCAATTACCCGAAAGCTACTCAACCGAAGTGTATCAGCGCAAATGTCAAGAGGTTTACCAGCACGTCTACGAATCTTATTCTGAGGCAGGACTCCGTATTTACACCGCCGCAGCTTGTTAAAATCCTCAATAATGTGGAGCGGGTGCATCTACGAAATCGGCTTTTAGGAGAATTAAAAAGCGATGTGGCTAAAATACGGTCTTGCTCTCTTGGCGACGAACTGACGGGGATTGATGAAGTTGGGTGGGAAAAACTAAAAACACCGCTACAAAGAACTTAATTATCGCATTGGGAAACTGACAGATATTTCACGTTTCCTTTCGGTCAAGCTTATGCGGAATGATTTGTACGGGTCTGATTCCATTGAGGTTGGTAATCAAACAACCATTTGAACTGCAAGTCGGCCAACCTTGTCGGAGTTAGCTTGTAAATGGCGTTCCGCAACAAACATCCGTGAGCCGTATCCGCCTGCCCCAATTTGCCTATTTGTCTGGAACTATTGAATACGCGAGTAACTCGCTGAGCGCGGCTGGCTTCAAACTGCCGCAATAGGAAAGGAACAGTATCGCCACCAGCTTGGCTAGTACATAGCAGTTTGGCTAGTTCAAAGGAGTCTTCCACCGCCATACAGCCCCCTTGACCGAGATTCGGTTGAACTGGGTGCGCGGCATCCCCGATTAAGGTAACTCGCCCTTGCCCCCATTGGGTTCCCAGCGGCGGCCGATCTACAATATCATCTCGGTAAATCTTCTCCCGAGCGATCGCCTCGATGATAGCTGGTACTGGGTCAGCATAGCCTTTAAACAGGGAGCGCAAGGCATTCAATGAACCGCCCAGTGCATCGTCATTACCGCCCGCTGGGGTATTGTTGAAAGCATAGAAAGCAAACCGACCGCCACCGACATCGAAGTAGCCAAAGCGAGTGCCCTGACCCCAGAATTCTGCCCAACTGTATTGTGAATCTAGCGGTAAGCCAGAGCCATCAAAGTAGCCTCTCCAGCAGCAAGTCCCGCTGTACACAGGCTCCTCTAACCGCTCCCTACCGTTGAGAGTAGCGCGTACCTTGGAGTAAAGACCATCAGCACCGACTAAGATGTCACCCTCAGCAGTGCGACCGTCAGAGAAAAAGATCCGAACGCCGTTGCCCGCGTCCTCAAATTTCTCAAAGGCAGCGCCAGTCCGCACCGTTCCCTCTGGCAACGCTTCAAATAAAATTTGCTGAAGTTCAGGTCGCAGGAGGCACACACCCAAATCATCTTCGCCTATGAATTGAGGAGCGTTAATGTAGAGGGGTTCCCCTTGTCGGTCAAAAAACCCACCTTTGAGGATCAGGCCTCCCGAATGGTAGAAGCGCTGATAAATCTGCCCTGATTGCAAGAGCTTGTAGACGCGCAAAGCATTGCGTTGGATGAATATGCCTCCGGGCCCTGAGAGCATAACATCCAGACCGCGCTTTTCGTATAGTTCAACTGCAATGCCGACATCGAGACAGGCACGGGCTAGGGTCAGACCGCCAATTCCACCGCCGATGATAATTACCTTTGATATTGAAGCCATATTATTTGGGTGAGCTATACAACATGAAAAAATTTAGGAAATTGACTGGTGAGGGGGATGAACCTTTCAAAAAAACTGCCGCTCAGAAGGGGAATTGGTGAAGAATTACCGACTGAATCGCTGTATTAAAATAGCCGAAATTTCAATTTTTGTCCGCAGTTACTACTCCTTCAATGGAATTCCAGGCAATCTCAAACGGAGGCTCTACGAGAAATTGTCCCGTTGTATCAGGACGCTCTGCCGAACGCTCATCCACCCATAAGTAACAACATCCAACAAAAGGCGAGGAATTAGAGCAATTGAAGGTGCTGTCGAAAAAGAAAGCAGGATTGAGCGCCCCATTTTCAGAGATTCGATCGACATACGAAGGCGGTTGTTGGGATTGCTAGAATCAGAGGGATCTCGCTTTCTGGGCGATTGCATTCCCTGATTGTGTCGCGGATACAAAACACCTTGTAATTGCAACGCCAAACCTCATGACAGGATCTACGACTGGTTTACAAAGAAACCTACAAAGACCGGTCGATTGAAATTTATCGTTTCAGTCAGTTTATGCCCGGTGGAGTTGGCTCTTCTCACTACTATGCCATTATTGATGATTGCACATTGCCTGGAGATTTTGATGGCCGCTCCCACAATCCTTTTTGTCCTTCGGAGGATACAGGAAATCCGCCAACTCCGAAGGATTCGTCAGCACTAGCAGCAGCCAAAGCTTATTGCGACAGCAAGAGTAAAGCAAGCGAGCAACGCTCCTAGCGAGCAACGCTCCTGACAAACTGCTTTCCCTCACCCTATTCTACGGGAAAGTTAAAACCTTGCTGCACCAACTTTTCTCTTCGCTGGTAAAAAGGTGAAGCTGGAACAGAAAACTCCTAGAGTGATAGAATGAGCGAGTTCGATAGTCAATAAAAGCGGGTGCATCTTCAAACCCTGCTTTGAAGAATTTTTATAAATATGTGGCTAAAATTTGGTGTTGCTCCCGACGGTAACTTGGCGAGCATTGATGAGGTTGTGCGCGGAAAAACTAACCTCGCTTGTCTCTACTGTGGCGGCTATCTCACAGCAAAAAAGGGTTCGGTGAAAGAACATCACTTCGCACACAGTGAAAAAACTTGCAAGTTCGTCAGCCAGCGGATTAAAACCAAAGCTTTCCCATCGCTGCCCCTCTACGACAACTTTAGTATCCAAGTGCGACCTGAAAGGGTCGTCTAGTAAGGGGAGCCGTCTTCCCTGGCGGAGTCACACCCGCTACCCTCACGTAAAAGACTTCTCGAAGTCCGGTCACGACCGAGTAGGTAACGAAACAGTCGGAATGCAGACCACGAAAGTAACCGAAGCTGCCAGCCTAAGGCGGCCAGGAGCAAGAGGAAAATCTCAACGGTGAACGTATGTGAACTATCGTCTAAACTGCGTTATTGAAGAAAGAGCTAAATAAGGCTGACAGGCTCTCACCAAAAGGTACGTGGAAAGGATTTGTGGCTCTGGATTCCACAAATCGTGTGAACAAAATTCCACCGCAGAAGAGATAGCACCTAATGGGTATCAAGAAAACTAGACGACACAACAGGGTAAGCCCTACAGAGTCTAAGAGAGGTCGATAACTCCTAGTAGGTCTGAGGTAACAAGGACGGAACTCTCTGAAGGGTAAAGGATGGAGGAGAAAGCGAATGCTGGTTTGTAATGAGCCAGATAGGGATTGAAACATTATCCCTGACCGAAAGGAATAGCAGACTTCCTCTGGGTCTTATACGAGAGACAACTTACACAAAGGAATCAAATCTGAGGACAAGTTAGATGATGTCAACAATGGCAGCAAACGGACTGAAGGGACGGCTCGAAGACTGGAACCACATTAACTGGAAGAAGGTTAACAAGTTTGTTAGAAACCTACGTCAAAGAATCTTTCGTGCGAGAAAACTTGGTGACTTTCGCAAGTTAAGAAGCTTACAGAAGTTGATGTTACGAAGCCACGCAAATTTATTGTTGTCAGTTCGACGTATCACTCAGACCAACCAAGGTAAAGCAACGGCAGGAATTGACAAAGAGGTTGTCAATACCCCAGCGCAGCGAGTGATTCTGACAAATAACTGGAATGGGGGAAAACTCCAACCGACCCGAAGGGTAGAGATACCGAAACCCAACGGAAAGAAACGACCGCTCGGAATCCCAACCGTGCGTGACAGAATCGAACAGGCAATAGTAAAAAGTTCACTAGAACCCGAATGGGAAGCTGTATTTGAGGAACACTCTTACGGATTCCGACCAGGAAGAAGTTGTCAAGATGCTATCGGGCAATGCTTTAACAGAGTAAGGTTCGGAAACATAGGCTGTGATACCTGGGTTCTAGAAGCTGACATCAAGAGATTCTTCGACAACATCGCCCATGAATCCATCCTGAGCATGGTGAATAACTTCCCCAAACGGGAACTCATCAAAGGATGGTTAAAAGCGGGTTTTGTGTTCCAAGGGAAACTTAGCCCAACGGAACAAGGCACACCACAAGGAGGAGTCATCTCACCCTTACTTGCCAACATAGGGTTGCATGGCTTAGAAACTTTCATAAAAGCCACCAACCCAAAACTTGGTGTGGTGCGATATGCCGATGACTTTATTGTTACGGCTAGAGACAAGGAAAGTCTCGAAATTGCCCAAAATCTGATACAAGCATGGATGTCAAAACGAGGTCTTGAACTAAGCGCTGAGAAGACGGCTATCACGTCAATGGAAGATGGCTTTGACTTCTTGGGGTTCAACTCCCGACACTACGATGGAAAACTTCTCATCAAGCCGTCCAAAAAGAAGGTTCTAGCCTTCTGTAAGCGGTTGGGTGAGGAAATCAAAAACCTGAATGGTGCAAAACAGGAAGTTTTAATCAGAAGGCTCAATCCAATTCTCAGGGGTTTTGCTAACTACTATAAAGGGGTGGTAAGCAAAGAAACCTTCAGCTATATCTCTTACAGGGTATGGCAATACCTTTGGCGTTGGGCAAAACGTAGACACCCCAACAAGAATACGAAATGGGTACGCAAACGTTACTTCAAGACCATTAAAGGCGTTAAATGGGTGTTCGCTTGCACCACAAGCGACAGACGGGCTAAGGACAAAGAACTTATCCTTTACCAAATTGCATCTACTTCTATCGTGCGCCATATAAAAGTCAAGGGTGACGCTAGCCCCGACGACCCCTCGTTAAAAGAGTATTGGGAAAAACGCCACCAGAAGCTTGGAAAAACCCGCTTTGATAAAGGGACTAAACTTTATACGATCGCAGAAAACCAACATTGGAAATGTCCAGAATGCGGCGAACCAATATTCAACGGAGAGGAAATCGAAACCCATCACATAGTGCCTGTTGGTGGAGGTGGAACAGACGACGTGGAAAACCTTCAGCACCTACACAAACCGTGTCACAAGCAGGTACATAAAACCCAAGTTAAATCTCGCTTGAAATAAGGCTTGAGCCGGATGAGTGCGAAAGTCTCATGTCCGGTTCGTGCGGTTCGTTTCTATGAAACTAGCCTGTATGGGTTAGGGGATTAGAGCCTTTACGCCGCCTTGGGTGCA